>NZ_JBNMNU010000003.1:0-75551 GCF_051278035.1 Clostridium sp. | reverse complement strand
AAATTTAAGAACTTATAAAGCAGTATTATTTTAGCGGAAATGAAATAGGAAAATATAAATACAATTAATGTAACAATGTATACTGAGTATTTATTAAGTAGTGATAAGTATTTTAATATAATTAGTGTAGCAGTTAGTGTTAAAAAATATTTTACAAACCAACCACCTACCATTTGAAGCATTACATAAAATTCCCCGCCTTCTAAAAATTCAAAATAACTAGCTAGCTGGGTTTGTATGAGCTTTGGATAGTTAATATTAAGAGTTCTAACTTCTCCGAAAGTAGATAAAACACCTATGTTTGCAATAATCTCCATTTGAATCACTATTAATATAGCAATAATGCTATACTTTGTGATTTTTGATTTATTAGTTACTTTAGATAAAAATGGAATACAAACAGCTATACTACCATAACATCCTAGAGCTTTTATTATAGACAGAATAAAAGATGTGTTCACGCCATCTGCCATTATGGGAAGTAGGTAACTGTAATCTTTATATTTAGCTGTAAGAACTGCTAAAGTCATGCCTGCCAGCATAGTAAGAAATATAACAATAATGGTAACTATGCTTATTGCCCTAGTGCCCTTCTTTGTAATATAAATACCGGGTAATAATATAAATAGGAGAAAAACCCAAATAGGAGTAGATGACATTAAATTTACGTTTAGAGCATTTGCTTCTACTGAAGAACTCTCTATTAAGGTGAAAATTAAAGTTATGATAAATAATATCAAGAAAATGTTTCCCATAGTTTTCCCTAAAGCTTTATGATATATTTTTTTCATATCATAGCAATTTCTTTTGTTACAAATGGAAAGTATATAAGTGAAATAAAAAAATATGATAATTGATGCTATAGTAACGGAAATCCAGGAATCTCTACCTGCATTTGCAATGAACACATTAGGGTAAGTTTTCATTGCTACAATGGAAGTTCCCCAAATAAAAAACATTAAATGTTTTGCGTTTATCTTATCCATTTTATCTTTTGACACCTCCTTTACTACGTTTTAAAATAAAATGTACAATAGATTAGTAGTATTTACCAAAACTATGAATAATAATCTTAAATATAACAAATAATAAACTAGGTGATAAAAATGGAGAAAATAAGTGTAGATTATATTAAGGATAAATTTAGAAATAGCTACGACTTAGTATATAGAGAGATTGAATGCGTATCAGGAACAATACTCGGCATATTCATTGATAATTTGTGTGACTCTAAATTTATCAGTGAATATATATTTAATCCCTTAATGCAAAACAGGGCTTCTACAGATGATTTGGAGTATATAAAAAAAGAGATATTACCGGCTAATAGCATTGGAGATATTAATAATAATGAGGAGGCCATATCTCACATTTTATCTGGTGATTTGGTACTTGTATTTTCCTTTACAAATAAAGCGATTTATTGTGAAGCTAAGGGCTTTGTGAGGCGAACTGTGGGGACACCTCCTACAGAAAATGTAGTTAAAGGGCCAAGAGAAGGATTTACAGAGTCTTTTGTAGATAACGTATCAATGATACGACGTAAAATAAAAAATCCTGATTTAAAATTTGAAAGCTTAACCTTAGGAAATAAATCTAATACAGTAGTTATCATTAGTTATATAGAAGGGGTGGCACCTGTTAATCTTGTTGATTATATAAGAAAAAAGGTTACTAGTATCAAAATAGAGTTTTTACTCGACACAAATTATATAGAGGAAGAATTAAAAAATAAGAAGACAGCTTTTGATACCATAGGCACTTCAGAAAAACCAGATGTGGTAGCATCAAAGCTATTACAAGGGAAAATAGCAATAATTGTAGACGGAACACCATTTGTAATTACTGCACCATACTTTTTATTAGATAATTTCCAAACTCCAGAAGATTATTATACTAATAGGTATTTTGCTAATTTATCCAGAAGTATGAGGTTTGTTAGCTTCATTCTAGCAAGCTTATTGCCAGGATTCTATTTGGCTATTTCTACTTATCACTTTTCTCTTATTCCAACGATAATTGTTCTAAGGCTCTCAGTTTCTAGAGCCGGCGTACCTTTCCCGACGATTGTAGAACTGCTCCTTATGACTTTTTTCTTTGCATTACTTAGAGAGGCAGGTATAAGATTGCCACAGGTCATAGGCCAGTCAATGAGTATTGTAGGGGCTTTAATTTTAGGCGATGCTGCAGTGGGAGCAGGACTCGCTTCACAAAGTACTATACTAATTGTGGCAGTTGCATCTATAGCTTCGTTTTTAGTACCTAAACTTTATGGCCCACTAGCTATATGGAATATAATTATTATTTTGTTCTCCTCGGTGCTAGGACTACCAGGGTTTTATATTGGGATTTTTATTTTTATATCACATATGGCAGGGCTTGAAAGTTGTGGATACCCATATTTATTTCCAATAGGAACTCTAGAGAGCTTTAAATTTAGTGACATGTTATATAGAAAAGATCTTAGTCGGGTATCTAGTAGTATTTTTGATAAGGATGATTAAAATGTATAAGAATAAATTAAGTAAGCATAAAAGAATATTTATTATAATTTGTATAATCATGAATTGTTTTATTATGACATCATGTTTTAGTTACAAGGATATTGATAGAGTTTTATTTGTTACAGCGCTAATGATAGATGTAGATAAAGATGGTAATCCTATAGTGTATAGTGAATGTTTTAGAGGAATGAGAGAGGCAAGTGAAGGTACGGAGGAGCGAATAGTATTTAAGGGAAATGGGAAAACAATTTTTGAAGCTGTTCGGGACATGAATTCTCTTGCTACTTTTAAAATGAATTATACACAGAATAAGGCGATAATATTCACTGAAAAGGCTGCAGAATCAGGTATTGATGACTTCATAGATTTTTTAGATCGTGATCAAGAACTACTTGTAAGACCATACATTGCAGTATTTAAAGGGGATGCAGAAAGTTTTTTTACTTTAAAGTTTGATCAAGAAAAGTACATTGGGTTTCTAATAATGAGAATTATAGAAAATATTGGAGCATCTTCAAGAGCTGTAACGAATACTTTTAATGACTTTTACAATCAAAGAACAATGGGGAATGGTGCAGAGGTAGTAACAATAATACAACTTAAAAAGGAAACCTTGGAACCACCCAAATTACAAGTAAGCGGTGGAGCGGTGATTTTGGATGATAAAATGGTTAGTGAATTAACTGCAGCGGAGGGGCAGGGTTATAACTTTTTAATGAATAAGGTTTCCAGTGGTACGTTAGAAATAACTAATCCCTGCGAAATCAACAAATTTGTGACTCTGGAAATATTAAGTAGCAAAACTAAGACCGAAATAAATTATAAAGATAATGCTATTAACCTAAAAAAGAAAATTAAGGTTAGAGTTAACTTTGGAGAAGCTCAAAAAAAGATTACATTAACTAAAGATAATATAAATAAAATTCAAGAGACCTCGGAGCTTAACATTGTGAAAGCTACCGAAGCTGTATTTAATGAATACAAGGGTATGGGTATAGATATATTTAACATACAGGAAGAGTTCTATATGAAATATCCAAAAATAAAAAAAGAAAATTATATTGATATAACGAAACTTGAAGTAGAAGTAGAAACAGAAATAATGAATACAGGAGACGTTAAAAACTTCAAGTAAAAGGCGATGGTATTCCATCGTCTTTTGTTGTAAACTAGAGTTATAAAAACTAAATGAATTATCATTGAAACATTGTATAAATATAAACATAGTATATTATTATAGCGGGTTGGGGTGAAAGTATGGATGTAAAAAAAATTAGTTTACTTTTAAAGAGGGATGAAGGTACAAAATTAGACTTTAAGCAAAGAATTGATATATTTATAGAGAGTGGTAAAAAGGAACTGGCAAAAGATATATGTGCTATAGCTAACTCTCGTGGGGGAAGAGGATATCTTGTTATAGGAGTGGAAGATAAAACAAAAAAAATTATAGGTATTGATGCTTGTGAATTTAAAGAAGAGCAGCTTCAGCAAATTGTTAGTTCAAGATGTGAACCTCCTATTCCAATATCAATAGATGTTGTAGTATATCAAAGTAAAAGCTTAGCAATTATAACTATATATGATGGTGGCCAGAAGCCATATCAGTTAAGAGAAAATGGTGCTTTTTATATAAGACGGGGGTCAACTACAGACACTATGAGGAAAGAAGAATTAATTTCCGTCTTACAAGAAAATTTAAGTCTTAACATTGAAACTACGCCTATTATAAGTAGTGATGTAAGCAGCCTTAATTTTGATATAATTGACAAGTATTTTTTAAATAAGGGTATTTTAATAAATGAAGACAATAGGTTAGAACTTATGGATAATTCAGGAATAACTTTTATTGAAAGAGACTACAACAAAAGAGTAGTTACACTGGGCGGGTTATTAGTGTTTTCTTCATTTAATAGCATACATATACCTCATAACATGATAAAAATAGTAAACAAAGTAAATAGTAATCTCGATGAGGTTATGATTGTGACTGGAAATTTATTAGATATGTTAGACACAGTAGAAAAATTATTTAATAGTATATTTCCTGTAAAGTATCCTATAGCTGCAGTGTATGAAGCTGTAAAAAATGCAATACTTTATCGCGATTATACTATATTTTATAAGGAAATCGAAATTGTAATAACCTATAATAGTGTAAGTGTAGTTAGCCCTGGGAATCTATTATTTTCTACCAAAATTAACAATCATAATTCACTTAAAAGAAATATGTGGATATATGATAAGTTAATAACCTTAGATGACAGAAAGAGATTTACGAAATCAGGAAGAGGTTTTGCAGCAATGAAAAAAGCTTTTAAAAAATATGGCAAGGTTATATTTGTTGATTCAGAAAATGATAATAGTTTTAAGGTGATTTTCCCAGGAATTAAAAATTTTATTTGATAAACTATAATATTGCAATAATATTCTGAATATTATATATTATGTATAACTATATTGTGTGCTTGTGTAGACCTGTTTAATAATTATCTGTTTATGTTAGATAAAATAGGAGGCGGTTAACATTATTCATGTATTTTGCGGTAGAAAGGGTTCAGGTAAAACTAAAGCTTTAATTGAACTTGCCAACGGAAAAGTTGACGAAGTTAAAGGGAATATAGTGTATATTGATAATGATACTAAAGCTTTACTACAACTAAGTGGTAAAATGAGGTTTGTAGCTACAAATGATTTTAATTTGAAAAGCAATAATGATTTTTACGGTTTTTTGTGCGGTATGCTCTCAAAAGATTATGATATTGATACCATTTTTGTTGATGGAGTGTTTAATATTGTAGATGATAAACTTGAGTATATGGCACAATTGTTCTCTAAAATGGACTCTTTGGCTAAAAAATACAGTGTGGATTTTTATGTAAATGTTGGTTGTGAAAGCAGAAATCCGCCAGAGTTTTTAAAGGATTATATCGCATAAAGATGTAAAGTGATTTTTGTGTTTTAAGTAGGATGCAGGGTCAAAACCCTGCATTTATTGTATATAGAGAAAACAGGCGAAAATCGAAGTATATGAGCAGCAAATCGATTATAACGATATAAATCAACAATTAGATCACTTGAAATTCTTTAAATATATGTATATACTTAATAACATAAAATTTTATATTTAAAAGGCTGTGAAAGAAAAAAGTAATTATAAGAATTATTCAGAGAGCTAGTGGAAGGTGTGAACTAGTTAAGGGCTATAGTGAAATACATTCTGGAGCTTTAAGCTGAAATGAAGTTATCTTTAAATTAAGCTGAGACGGACTTACCTTACGTTATAAGGCATGAGCGGATTGTTAAATCAATTTGGGTGGTACCACGGAGTTATTTCGTCCCTTTCTTAGGGGGCTTTTTTTATTTTAACCACATTTTAACTACAATCATCATAAGGAGGAATTATTCATGGAGAATGTATATGATATACTTCACGAGCGAGGATACATCAAACAACTTACTCATGAGGATGAAATGAGAAAAATATTTGAAACGGAAAAGGTAACATTTTATATAGGGTTTGACCCAACAGCAGATAGTTTACATGTGGGTCATTTTATTGCTATGATGTTTATGGCACATATGCAAAGGGCAGGTCATAGGCCAATAGCCTTAGTTGGTGGTGGGACTGCAATGATAGGTGATCCATCAGGTAAAACAGATATGAGGAAAATGCTTTCAAAAGAAGAAATTGATTATAATATATCTTGCATTAAAAAACAGCTTTCAAAACTTGTGGATTTTAGTGATGGTAAAGCTATTCTAGAAAACAATGCTGATTGGCTCTTAAACTTAAATTATGTAGATTTTATAAGAGATATTGGGGTGCATTTTTCAGTAAACAGGATGCTCACGGCGGAGTGTTTTAAACAGAGATTAGAAAAAGGTTTATCATTTTTTGAGTTTAATTATATGCTTATGCAAGGATATGATTTTTTAGTGTTAAATCAAAAGCATGGATGTACTATGCAACTCGGCGGAGATGACCAATGGTCTAATATAATTGCTGGTATGGAGCTTATACGGAGAAAAGAAAGTAAACCTGCTTATGGTATGACTTGCGGCTTACTTACTAACAGCGAGGGCAAGAAGATGGGTAAAACGGAGAATGGTGCTCTATGGCTTGATGCAAACAAAACATCTCCCTATGATTTTTACCAATACTGGAGAAATGTTGCAGACTCAGATGTGGAAAAATGTTTATGCTTACTTACTTTTGTGGAGATGGATGAGATTAGACGATTGTGTGCTTTTAAAGATGAAAAAATTAATGGAGCTAAAAGTGTTTTAGCTTTTGAAGTTACGAAACTTATTCATGGGGAAGAAGAAGCTATTAAAGCGCGATCTGCATCAGAAGCATTATTTGGTGGTGGAGTTAACATGAGTGATGTTCCTACGATATCAATACCTGCAGATATGAAGAGTGCGCTTCTAATGGATATATTAGTGCATACTAAAGTGGTACCTTCAAAAGCAGAAGCTAGAAGGCTAATTGAGCAAGGTGGATTAACTATCAATGATAAAAAGATTAATGATAAAAATGCAATGCTTTTAGAAGAGGATTTTAAAGAAGGCAGTGTACTAATTAAAAGGGGAAAGAAAAAATTCTATTCTTTAATTATAGAATAGTAATGTTTTAAAATAACAAAGCTGAAATTCTAGCTTTGTTATTTTTTTCTAATGATAAGAGAGCAGTTATGAACTATTTATAATTTTAATTTAAAACAGAAAATTATTAGATTTCCCCTTTAAAAAAAGATATTTCATACGATAATTAAATATTAATAACTTTATGAAACGTTATTATGCCAAAAAAAGGGAGGTGGCTTATGTCCGTAATTAGTAATGTAGCAATATTACAGAATCCACAAAATAAAAAAGCTTTTAGTAAATTATCCTTTGAAACCGGTGAGAAATTCAGTGCAAGAATATTAAGCATTGACAGTCAAAAGGGAGAAGTTAACTTGAAATTATTAGATGGATGGCAATTTTCTGCAAAATTAGATAAGCCACTAGAGCAGGGGAATAGTAGCAGTGTACTTAAGTTTGTTGTAGAAGGCTTTGAAGATGGAAAGCTTAAAATAAAATTAGTATATGAAGATAAACAGGGTAAACTCCCAGAAAGTAACATTTTAGACGAATTCACGAGTGGAAGTTCACTGGTTCATGACAAAATGGATGCTATAATTTTTGAGAAAATGATTAAACATGATATGCCTTTAACTAAGGATAATATAATAGATATAAAAAATTTACTAGATTTTAAAGAAAAAATATCTTTGAATACTGAAAAAGAAGATGTTTTTATTGCTAAATACCTTGATAGCAGAAATATTGACCCTGCTTCAGAAAAGGCAAATGAAACAACAAAAATATTAAAAAACTTTTTTCAGGCTTTAAAGAATTTAGACATAGATGAAATATTATTATTTAAAGAAAACAATATAGAACTTACTAAAGGCAATTTGGTGAGCATAGCAAAGCTCTTTAAAGGGGAGTCAGCTATATATAATAATTTAAAAGATATTAATGATTATATTTTAAATAGTGATGCACTTGGAGATATTGGGCCAGAGTCTTTAAATCAAAAGGTCAGCAGTGTTATAGGAATGGATAAAACTCAGCTTTTAGATAACGCTAATGATAATAGTAATTTAAAAGATGAAGTTAATATAAAAGAGTTAGTTAGCTTAATAAACAAAGAATTAAAGGGAATTGGCATAAATCAGAGAGTTTTATCTTCTACTGTTAAAAATTTGGAATCGAATAAAAATCTCGAACCAGATAAAAGTTTAAATGCTTATAAAAATTTAAAATCAGGTGAAAATATAAAACTAGATATAAATTTAAAAGAGCAAGAGGTTAGTTTTAATAGTGGCACAATAAAAATTTTGGTGGATAAAATTCTTAAGGCTCAGCAAATATTAATAAGTCCAGATAATCAAGCTAAATTAGTGGATAATGTAGAGGGTAAACTAAAGATAACGCAGTTGCGACCTGAGAGTTTGGACTTAGAGATTGCGCAGGAAAGTGAGAAGCTTACCAATCAAAACGAAAAGCTTCCTCCAAATAAGTTACAAAATGCAATGACTTCTGAAGCAGAACTAGCAAGTAGAAGTGCAGTTAGTAATAAAACAAATGCATATGGTAAGAGTAATTCTTTAAATGAAATTATAAATATGATAAAAAAAGAATTAAGTGTTTTAGAGGTAGATAGGTCAGTTATAAATGATATTGAAAATAACATAGATAAGGTAGCTACAGATTCCCTCATTAAAGAACAAATAAAAGTCAAAACAGAAGAAATTAAAGAAATAGTTAGAGGCATTATTGATAATAAACTTAATTTAAAGCCGGAGTCTTATGAGAAAGTAATGGATGTATTTAGTCAGACAATTAATGATATAAAAGTATTTAATTCTATTTCTGAACAATATTATTACTTGGACCTTCCAATAAATGTTAAAGATGATGAATATGAATGTAAAATAATTATTAAAGACGATAGAAAAAAAGGTAAAAAGATTGATAGTAAAAATGTGAAAATAGCTACTAGGGTAAAAACAATAAATATGGGAAGTGTTGATGCATATATAAAAATTAATAATAATAACATGAACATTGCTATTAATTGTGATAACTTATGGGTTAATGTACTGGACCTTGGTAAAGAAAAGTTAATTAGGGATTTATCTAGTCTGAATTATAGGGTTAGCATTGATGTGGATAAAAAGGCTAATGAATTTACACTAGCAAATTGTAGAGAGTTTTTTGATGATAGAAGTTTCAATACATTAGATATAAAGGTATAATAACATAAGCGGCTTAAAATTGACTGTTAAATGTAGAGCTGTAGATACTTAAAGCTATAAATTTGAATGTAAGTGAGGTTTGAACATGAAAAAGGTGAAAAAAGCTGCTGCAATTAGATATGAAAAGGGATATGATGTACCTATAGTAACTGCAAATGGAATAGGATTTATTGCAGATAAAATACTTCATAAGGCTGAAGAGAGTAATGTAGCAATAGTTCAAAACGAAGAATTAGCTAATTTACTTTTAAATGTCGATGTAGGGTCAGAAATACCCTTAGAATTATATGATGCAATAGCAAAGGTTATTGCTTATGTAATGGACATAGATACATTAATGAAAAAAAAATAATAGATTAAGTAAAGGAGGTATATTATGGCGTTATGGGCAATATCTGATCTTCATTTGGCTATAAATTCAGATAAACCCATGGACATATTTGGAGAAAAATGGACCAACCATGATGAAAAAATAAAAGAAAATTGGCTTAATAAAATTTCTTCAGAGGATACAGTACTGATTGCAGGGGATATTTCTTGGTCCATGAATATGGGTGAGGGCATGGAAGATTTAGAGTGGATTCACAAGTTGACCGGTAAAAAGATACTTATTAAAGGAAATCATGATTATTGGTGGAATAGTATCACCAAGTTAAATTCTCTTTATGATGATATGGATTTTATCCAAAATAATTTTTTTAATTATAAAGATTATGCTATTTGTGGAACTCGTGGATGGAATTCACCAGGATCTGGAAGATTTTCCACTCATGATGAAAAAATATATGATAGAGAGCTCATAAGGATCAGAATTTCGTTAGATGATGCAGTGAAAAGTGGATATAATAAATTTATTGTAATGATTCATTATCCGCCCACTAATGATAAATTTGAGGAAACAGAATTTATAAGAATACTTAAAGAATATAATGTTTCTAAGGTAATATATGGACATCTACATGGAGCATCTTTAAATAGGCTATATGAAGGAAACATAGAGGGCATAGAGTACATAGTTACCTCTTGCGACTATTTAAACTTTGATCCTATAAAAATACTTGATTAACATAAAAGTTAATATATTGTGGATAAGTATGACTATTAGATTTGTTTGTGTGGACAATAAATTTAATAGTCATATTTATTTTTTGTGTTTTCATCATTTAAACATTCTAGAAAAGAATCCGGATTTCTTAATGGTTTCCGGTGCTTCAAAGTTTTCGGTAGAAGATTTGTTTAGATTACAACTGGAAACTAATAATTCGGCTTCTTCGCGAATTAAGTCCTTCATGTCTCGTGCAAGTTCTTTTAAATTCTGCTTAACATTAGGAGTTGTTATTAGATTACTAAACCAAACTAAAGAATTCTCTGTGTGACCGATTCGTCTATTTAACTCTCCAATAAGATACATAGCGCTGTATTTATCCATGCCATAGAGGGGGAATGATTCAGCGTAATATGCATCATTAAGGCCATCTAAAGCCTCCTTCAAAAATATTTGTTCCATTTCTTTAGCATCTGGAGTATCTATAAGCCTGTACATCCATGCAAGTTTAATACAAGTTATTGCTTTCTTACTTGATTTTGCATTGGTAACAACGTAATTTAAAAGGGCTAGTTTATATCTTTCAATGGCAATATGTACATCATAAACTTCTGGATACATTCTTCCGTTCCACTTGGACGTAATAGACTTTTGTACTCGTTCAATGCCTGTACTTCTTATGGTGTAAAAATCTATTTTCATTGCTGAATATCCGCAAGAATTACAAACCCAAACATCGTAGAAATAAGGATTAATTAGCGAATACCTAATAAAAAAGTCGCTATCTTTTTTTACCATTCTGTAAGCAGAAGATTTTACTGTGACCGCTTTAAACAAATGATCACATACTGGGCAAGTAATTTCTTTATTATATAAGAGCGACTTTACATTTTTCTCTTCATTTTTTTCGTTCGCATTATCAGTTTTATTATTATAGACTTTAATATCTTCGATATTATTAAAACCCATATACTCTAGACCAGAAAATATTTTTTTATCCATTAAATCACCTCAAAACAAAGTTTATTGTGGTATTATTAGTTTATATGATATGGTATTTTTTACTTAAACAATTTCTGTTATAATTAATTTACTATTAAATTAATTATAACAGAAAATTAATAGAAATATTATATTAATATAAATTAGACTCAAAAGTTTCTAAGCACTAATTCTACATTCGAATAAATATCAAATATTATATAAAGGACTGAGGAGATGGCAATAAGAGAGTGGAAAAGATTTTTAATCCCTTATGAACAAGCAGTAGAAGAATTAAAAGTTAAGTTCAAAAGCATAAGGAGAGAATATAGACATAAAAATGACTATTCACCTATAGAGTTTGTTACAGGAAGGGTTAAAGAAATATCTAGTATTCTTGAAAAAGCTAATAAATTTGCTATTCCTTTGGAGAGAATTGAATTAGAAATGGAAGATATAGCAGGTATAAGAATAATGTGTCAATTTGTAGATGACATTGATAAGGTGGTAAATTTAATTCGTCAAAGAAGTGATATGCAGATAGTTTATGAAAAAGATTATGTTGCAAATGTAAAAGGTAGTGGGTATAGAAGCTATCATATGATTATGAAGTATCCTGTGAACTTATCGGATGGTCAAAGGGAAATACTAGCTGAGTTTCAAATTAGAACTTTGGCAATGAATTTTTGGGCTACAGTTGAGCATTCGCTAAATTATAAATATAAACATGATATTCCAGAGCATATAAGAGAAAAACTTAAAAACGCTGCAGATGCTGCTTTTCAGTTAGATCAGCAGATGTTAGAAATTAAAGATGAAATTAAAGATGCACAAAAACTGTTTGAGGTAAAGTCTAATTTGGTATCAGATATAATGAATAATGTTATTATGCTTTCTTCTCTCGGGAAATTAACTGATGCAACTAGATATAGAGAGCAATTAAATAAGTTAGTGGAAGAAGGGGAAGGAGAAGTTTTTGAGCTTAGTAATTTGCTTAAAGCAACTCAAAAAACGTTAGATATGTATGGGGCTTAATGTTATAAAACCTTTTTAAACACAAATAGGATAGTAGAGTCTTAGATATAAGATACTCTACTATCCTTTTATAATGAGAATTATTAAACTACTATATTAACTAGGCGTCCCTTAATTACAATAACCTTGCGTACAGTTTTTCCTTCTAGTGCAGCAATTACTGTTTCATCTTTAAGAGAAACTTCTTTTATACCTTCTTCATCCAAGTCTTGCGATACAATTATTTTAGATTTTATTTTTCCATTTACTTGAAGTGCTATTTCTATTTCATCTTTAATTAGAGCACTTGCATCAAATTCAGGCCAAGTTTGGTTGAATATAGAGTAGCCCATACCTAAGGTTTCCCAATTTTCTTCTGCAAAGTGAGGAGCAAAAGGAGCTATAAGCTTAAGGTAATCTACAAGTACTTCCTTTAAGAACTTTTTATTTATATTCTCTTCTGTAACATACTTTGAAAGGGCATTTGTAAGTTCCATAAGCCTTGCAATAGCGGTATTAAATTGAAGTTTTTCTGCATCTTCAGAAACTCCTTTTATTGCAAAATGCCTCCAATAGTTTAATTCTTTATCTGCATTGTCTACAGAGGTTCTATTGTTGCACTCTTTTGAAATCTCTTCTATTCCGGATTCTATAGCTCTTTCAATTCTTTCAATGAACCTTCCCATAGCTTTTATACCGTCATCACTCCAAGCACCACCATCAGTATAACCAAAACCAAACATTAGGTACATTCTAAAGGCGTCGGATCCAAACTCTTTTATATACTCGTCTGGAGATATAGTATTTCCCTTAGATTTACTCATTTTTAAGCCATCTGGTCCTAAAATTAAACCCTGGTGAGTAAGTGATTTGAAGGGTTCATCAAAACTTAAATATCCCATATCACGAAGCGCCTTTGTGATAAATCTTGCATAAAGTAAGTGCATACAAGCATGTTCAGGGCCACCTACGTATTTGTCTACAGGAAGCATTTTGTTTATTAAGTCTTTATCAAAAGCAATTTCACTATTTTTGTTATCTACATATCTTAAATAGTAGAAAGAAGAACAAACAAATGTGTCTAAGGTATCGGCCTCGCGATGCGAAGGGGCACCACAAACTGGGCAAGGGACATTTATGAAATCTTCACATTTAGCTAAAGGTGAATCCCCATCAGGTGCGAAGTCTACGTCATAAGGTAGTTCTACAGGTAGCTGATCTTCAGGAACAGGTACAGCACCACATTTATCACAATGAATTATTGGAATAGGAGCGCCCCAATATCTTTGTCTTGAAACTAACCAATCACGAAGTCTAAAGTTGACTTTACCCGATCCTTGGCCCAGTTTTTCTAATTTTTCAACTATGGCTTCAATTCCGTCGATTGTGGATAAACCGTCAAACTCTTCACTATTCACCATTTTGCCATGTTCAGTGTAAGGAAGATTTTCTCCACCAGCAATAACCCTTTCTATAGGTAAATTATATTTGGTAGCAAAGGCGAAATCTCTATCATCATGGGCAGGAACAGCCATTACTGCGCCAGTTCCATAGGTGTTTAGAACGTAGTCCGCAACCCAAATAGGAATTTTTCTTCCGTTAATAGGATTAATGGCATAGGAACCGGTGAATACACCGGTCTTATCTCTTGAAATAGATTGCCTTTCTATTTCTGATTGTTTTTTAGCTTCATTTTTATAAGATTCAACATCAGCTTTATATTCTTTTTTAGTGAGAGCGTCTACAAGATCATTTTCAGGGGCGAATACCACATATGAAACTCCGTATAGAGTATCCACTCTTGTAGTGAACACACTAAAGTCTATATCTGTATCTAATACTTTAAAGTCGACATTAGCACCAGTAGACTTCCCTATCCAATGTTTTTGCATTGCTTTAGTTTTTTCAGGCCAATCCAAGGTATCAAGCTTTTCTAGTAGTTCATCAGCATAGTCAGTAATTTTAAAAAACCACTGGGTTAAGTTCTTTTTAGTAACCTCAGTGTCACATCGCTCACAAGCACCATCTACTACCTGTTCATTTGCAAGTACTGTATTACAGCTAGGGCACCAATTTACAGGTGCTTTTTTCCTGTAAGCAAGACCACTTTCAAAAAGTTTTAAAAACAACCATTGAGTCCATTTATAATAATCTGGACGGCAAGTTACAACTTCATGATCCCAATTAAACATTGCGCCCATATCTTTTAATTGTTTTTTCATTGTAATAATATTTTGCTCTGTAGAATCCTTTGGATGCACTCCTGTTTTTATTGCATAATTTTCAGCAGGTAGACCAAAAGCATCAAAGCCCATTGGTTGAAACACATTGTAACCCTGCATTTTTTTCATCCTAGCCCAAGTATCTACAGGGCCATAATTGAACCAGTGACCAGCATGTAATTGGCTTCCAGATGGATAGGAAAACATTTCAAGCACATATAATTTTTTTTCGATTTTAGTTTCATCAAATTTATAAAGATTTGTTTCTTCCCATTTCTGTTGCCATTTTTTATCGATAGTTGTATTGTATTTTGCCATTATTATTCCTCCTTGTAAATCTAAATGAAAACAAAAAAAACCTCATCTCAATGAAGAGACGAAAGTAATATTCCGCGGTACCACTCTAATTAGGCATTACGCCTCACTTAAAAATATAACGGTTTTAACCGTACTTGTTTTTACAAGTAACTTCTTGCCTTAAAGCAAGCTCTTACTTTTAAAAGTAAGATAATAGGTAAGTTCATATTATATCATTACTGCTTCACAGCCACAGCAGCTCTCTTTGAAATGATAAAAATACTACTACTCCGAGTTAAAGTTTTTATTTTGTTATGATTATTTTATACTTTATTATTACCAATTATAATTTAAATAGAATTTTATGTCAAGACCACATTTAGAAACGATAACTTATCTGAATTTTTTAATAAGATTATTATTTGCATAGGATATAAAAGCAGTAATGGTATAATCATACACTATGAAGCAAAAATCCATAAGTAGTATTAATAAATATATATTTATATTAGGAAGATTTAATATTACTAATTTATATATAGATATAATTATTGCGAAAATTATATTAAAATATAATAATTTAAGTATAATTTCTAAAATTGTACTCCGAAGTTTTTCTATATAATATTTTACAAAGCCGTAGGATCCAAAAATCAATATATAGGCTATGCTTATAAGCTTTGAAGGTATAATAAATAAACTAAGAATTGATATAGTAGTGTATACCACAATAGTATTTTTTATACTTGTTAATAAAATGGAAAGAGGAATTAGACAAGAAGCTATACCTAATAGAAATAATCTATTTGTAGGGAAAATAGAAGAAAAATATAGTAATATCAAACTAAGGGCTGCGAATATACCCCCCTTAGCAATATTGTTAGATTTCATAAAAACCATCTCCTAAATAAACAAGCTTAACAGCAGTCAATAAAATCTCCTCCTAAACATTCACAAAGACTGTCTGCACACCATAAATTAATGCATAAGTTACCCATGTTAGGATTATTATTACGTCTTCCGTAATAGTTGTCTCTATAATTAGAGTTTCGCTTATTTAGTGAGTTAAAGGTTTGTCTATATTCAACATTATTAGGTTCTTGATTGCAAGCAATACTAATAAAACTATATGCACTATCATGCCAACCTTTTTTTAGGTGAACCATCCCCATTAAATAATTCCATTCAGCATTTTTTGTATTCATTGTGCTTAATTTTTGCTCAGCTGAAGGAATATTACCGCCATTTAAATCCATTCTTACAGATTGGTATATGTTGTTGCTTGTATAATCACCATTTGAGGAGGGATTATAATTGTTGGTGGAATTATAAGTATTTGAGGATTCGTAGCTATTTGATGAGCCAGAATTTTTCATAAGTGAGTCATAGGCTTCATTAAGTTCTTGCATTTTTTCTTCTGCTAAATCTTTTAGTGGATTATCACCATATTGATCAGGGTGATATTTTTTTGCTTGTTCTCTATAGGCTTTTTTAATATCTTCTTTAGAGGTTCCTTCTCTTACACCAAGTACTTCATAGGGATTCGCCATCGTTATATTCCACTCCTTTTAAATAATTAATATCTAATTTGTTAACAAGTACCTTATCCATTTTTTCCATGAGTCCTAGTTCAAGTATATTATATAATATATTCTCATTTTTAAGCGTTGGCAATTTATTTAAATAGGTTAAACATTGCTCAGCACAACTAGTCAATATAAAATCAATTCTTGGTGCTATTAATTTAGAGAAAATTTCAAATTCTAATTTATCTGTATTTAATAATGAATTTATAGCATTAAAAGAATTACTTTTTATGTCCTTTTCTAAATCATCATAGGCATCTATAATGTATACCCATTTACCTAAATTATATCCTAGCCAATATAAATCTTCTTTAAAGGGTGCATCTTTATAATAAAATGATATTATAGTGCCTGTTAAATCAGCAAAAACATCAGATAATTCATCTATGGATAGCTGTTCATCTATAGATATATCGTCATAGGTTGTTTCTAAAGTATTTAGTAATAAAAGTTTTTCACTCGTGTAATTCATTATATCTTTATATTCTACTTTTGGGCTGCGTAAATAGTTCTTCAAAAACATTGAAAAAACTTTGCTTTTCATTGTTTTATTATCTTGAACATCATCCATTAGTTTATAATAGGCTAAAGTAATATTACAAAACGCCGCATAATCTAAAGCTTCGTTGTTATTAATCTTAACTCTTTTTTTTAGTGGATGAAGTGCGCATTTAAACTGGGTAAAATCGCATTTGCACTCTGAAAGCGAGTCTAACAGTATAGCTAAGAAAGTCATATCGAAATTTAGTGTAAGTCTTGGTAGGTTACCAAAATTATCTTTAATAGAGTGGCAAAGGCCACAATAGTAAGCTTTAAATTTTTCAAAGTCAACAATTTTCATTTCCATTTTACAAGGAGTTACATACCCAAACATTATAGCTTACTCTCCAGTTTCTTTAATTCTATTATTTCATAAATAGATTTAGAGGTAGTATCAGAAAGGCTATAACCGAGCAAGGCTATAACTTCTTGAATTTCAGTTTCGTCGCTGCCTTCAATTTCTATATAAGGAAAGGGACAGAACTTCTTCTCGTTTATGTCTATTTCAATGAGGGTGTTTTTATATTTATAGCTTTCTCTATATTTTTTTATTGATTGCACAAGAATCAGACCTAAGGATTCAAATATACCTTTAGCAGCTACTTCATCTTTAATTTCCGATTCGTGTTCTTCCATAATTTTGTACTTTTCCTGGCTTATAAGTTTTTTTGTGGTAATATAGTGTATTGTCGAGTTTGTTAGCTCGTCTTTCACTGTGCGTATTCTTGCATAGCCTTTGTTTGTGAGTAGACTCCTATCTGAAAAATCGTAAATATTATTTATTTGATTTTCCTCTTTTACTTTTGAGGCATTTATGTTTAATAGTTTTCTACGAATTTCTTCTACATTAATATCTATAATTCTAATTTCCATCTCTTTCAAAGTAATCCTCCTTATAAGTCCCTAAGGAACATGACAATTTACTATTGTCATGTTCCTACGTATGCAGTATAATTGTTAAATTTATAATATATCTTTAACTGTGATTATATCATAATATAAATAAATTAACATTAATATTTGATTAAAACAATTGAAGACTCACCACGCACTCTCGTGACTTCAGTCATGAGTTAGTGGTGTTAGGTTCTATTGTATAAAATATGTTCAAATAACATATACTAAACGTTGATAGTACTATGTTTGCATGGTATAATTAAGTGATGAAAGAAGGTGAATTTATCTATGTTAAAAGGCTTTAAATATAGAATATATCCTACCGAACAACAAAAAAATCAGATGGGTAAAACCTTTGGATGCTGTAGATTTGTATATAATCAAATATTATCTAAAAAAATAAATTCGTATAAAGTCGACAAAAAATATTTGTCTAAAATAGATTGTAATAATTATTGTAATTGAGTGCTTAAAAAAGAATTTATATGGCTTAAAGATGTGGATAAATTTGATTTAACTAATTCAATATATAATTTAGATAGTTCTTATAAAAAGTTTTTTAAAGAACACTCAGGATTCTCTAAATTTAAATCAAAACATGACCACAATTATTCTTACATGACCAATTTCACTAACAATAATATTAAAGCAAAGTTTGATGATAATTTAGTTCAATTGCCTAAGCTTGGCACAATAAAGGCTAAACTTCACAGAAAATTTATCGGCAAGATACTATTTGCCACCATATCTAAAGTACCTAGTGGTAAGTATTTCGTAAGTTTTAATGTGGAATGTGAGAACATTCAGTTGCCTATAATTAGCAATATAATAGGGTTTGACTTAGGGTTAAAAGAATTTTTAATAGACACGAATAATGTTCATGTTAAAAGACCTAAAGTTTTAGAAAAATACGAAGAAAATCTTACGAAACTTCAAAGACAATTATGCAATATGGTTAAATATAGTAATAATTATAAAAAACAAACCGTTAAAATCGCTAAATTACATGAGAAAACATCTAATATTAGAAAAGATTTCTTAAATAAGCTGGCGTCTAAGATTATTAACGATAACCAAGTTATGATTTCAGAAGACTTGCAAGTTTCTAATATGATAAAAAATCATAAATTAGCTAAAAATATAGCTGACGTTTCATGGTCAGAATTTACAAGGCAACTAGAGTATAAAGCTATCTGGAAAGGTAGAACATATAATAAAATCAGTCCATGGTTTGCAAGTAGTCAAATTTACTGTGCATGTGGCGTTAAAAATAAGGAAGTTAAACTTTTGTCTATTAGAAAATGGATATGTAAGTGTGGTGCTAATCACGATAGAGATGAAAATGCTGCTACAAATATTCTAAAACAAGGGTTAAAAGATTTGGGAATGGAAATAGCGAGTTAAACTGTAATTATATATAAAAATAGGGTAGGAACTATCCGAAGTATTACGCCCATGGAGTTAGTAGGTATGTCATAGATTATTAAGCTAAGGATTACGAGGACGATGATGTGGGAAGTTTTGAGAGTAATCTTAGAAGCACGTGACTTCAGTCATGTGAGGTTCACATATATGACTTTGTTATAAACACATTTACATAGTATAATGATTAAGCTTAGATAAAGATTAGGGTGGTGTTTTTTTTGGATTACATAAATGAAGTTAATATAAATGAGGCCATTATTCATGTTTTAGATAATAATGCGGATGAACCTATTTTGAATGAATATGCCTTAGATTTAGATGAAGAAAAATATAATTTTCTACTTAAACATATTCAGAAGTGCTTAAAAGATGAGGAAATAAAATATGGTTTTTTTGATGAGGAGTCAAATATAGTAAAAGATTTCTCGCAGGAATACTTAAACGGTGAGAATAATTTACTTGCGGTATCTAAGGAACTGGCGAAACGGATGTTTATATTAATGAGGACAAAAGGGAGCATCCCATCTTGTGATTTAATACTGGTATCTTTCACAACAGAGTATGGTCCGATTCTTGGTATATTTAAAATGGATTATATAAAGAATTATGTGCATACTATTGAGTTTGTGGATGATAAGTTAGGAATTGATATAGTGCCACAGTTCACGGGTCTTCCTGGTTCGGCTCAAAGGATACAAAAATGTGCTTTTATAAAACCAATTAGAGAAGAAAATAAATTTGACCTAATGATTATTGATAAGAAAAATAAAAGCAAAGAAAATGAAGAGTATGACTCCAATTACTTTACAGAAGATTATTTAGGCTGCACAACCTTTGATAATAAAAGGGATGTCACTAAAAAATTTGTGAAGTCAGCTGAAAAATGGACTCAAAATGAATATCCTGAAAATGCTGATAAAGCAGAGGCCATTAGAAGTACTATTAAAAGAAAACTAAAGGAAGAGGACAACATAGATGTTAGAGAATTATCAGAGGAAATGTTTCCTGAAAATAATGGTACTAAGGAAAAATTTGTTGAATTTATAACAGAACAAGGAATTTCCGAAAATATTAATCTTGATAAACAGTGGCTAGATAAAAGACTCAAAAGAGTAAGACTTAAAATTGATAAAGATATAGATTTATATGTAAATACAGAAACGTATAATGATAACAGTCGCTTTGAAGTACAAAGAAATGGTGACGGGACAATTAATATGGTTATTAAACATGTAAGTAATTACGTAGAGAAATAGATTAAAAAGTATATGTTACTACTAATGCAATCATTTCGCTAAGAACTACTAATAATATTTTTAATTAAGCTGCTAAAAAACATAAACTCGCTGTCGCTCAAACATATGTTTTTCTTAACGCATCTTATTTAAAAATATGATAAGAAGTTCTAAAGCTTGTTCAAATGCATTATACGTAACATATACTTTTTTTTGCGTATGGAAACAGCAGAATAAAAAATAAACCAAAAGACCCACAGTATGGTAACTGTGAGTCTTTTGGTTTTACTTACTTAAATAATTATTTAGATGAATTAGCAGAACCTAAAACATTAGTAATTTTACCTTCAACTAATTTAGTAATATTCTTTCGTGCTTCTCCAAGATATTTTCTTGGATCTATTTCGCCAGAATTTTCAGTAAGAACTTTTCTTACTGAACCTGTCATAGCAAGTCTTAAATCAGTATCCATGTTTATTTTACAAACAGCCATAGCAGCTGCTTTTCTTAGCATTTCTAGAGGTATTCCTTTTGCACCTTTCATTTCTCCACCAAAGTCGTTTATCATGGTAACGAAACTTTGATCTACAGCAGATGCACCGTGAAGAACTATTGGGAAATTATGTTTTCCGGCTTCTTCTAATTTCTTTGTAATTAAAGCTAATCTTTCAAAGTCAAGTTTAGGTTCGCCTTTGAATTTATAAGCACCATGACTTGTTCCTATAGCTACAGCTAGTGAATCAATTCCAGTTCTTGTTACATAATCTACTGCTTGTTCTGGGTCAGTGTAAGTTGCATCGGCTGCTGAAACTGAAACAGCATCTTCAACACCAGCAAGTTTACCAAGTTCTGCTTCAACTACAACACCTTTGGAATGAGCAAAGTCAACTACTTCTTTAGTTGTCCTTACATTTTCTTCATAATCCAGATGAGAACCATCATACATAACTGAAGTAAATCCAGAAGCTATTGCAAGTTTACATTGTGCTAAATCTGAACCGTGATCTAAATGAAGAGCTATATCAAGGCCAGTGTCTTCAACAGCTGCTTCGACCATTTTTCTAAGGTAGGTAGGCCTAGCATATTTCATTGCCCCGCCTGATACTTGGAGTATTACAGCTGACTTGTGAGTTGCACAAGCATCTATAACTCCTTGAATTATTTCCATATTATTGATGTTGAATGCACCAATCGCGTAATTTCCTTCTAGCGCTTTTTTAAACATATTAGTAGTAGTAACTAATGCCATGTTAATTCCACCTTTCAAATTTTGTATCAGGGACACATGATGTCCCTGTGGGACATTTTATGATATAGCATAATTATAAGCTATATTTTAAGTGATTTCTACCTTTTTATTATAAATCATAAACATAAATTAAAAAATATTACTTATAGATACTTTTTGAAGAAACATTATCTTATCTACAAGATATATCATAACATGAACAGTGGCCAGTCCTTCTGATTGATCTTTAATTTTCGTATATTGAGTTAATTTTAAAATTTCACTGTCTAGATAATTTATGTCTTCATGATGTATATAAACGGTTAAAAATTTAGAAGCTTTTTTCCATTCAGATATATAAATTAGTGATAAATCGTATGCATCTTCATAATTCTCTTTAAGTATATAACTTTCTAGTTTATAATTCAAGGTTTGTAAATGTGTGCAACTACGATTTATGATATTTGTTGATATAAAAATTCCTATAAGCAATATGATAAATAGAATAAAGGCTACAATAACATTTTTCATTTATGATTTTGCACCCCTTCCTTAAGTTGATAATAAAACTTATTTTTAGAATCTAATGTGCCTATAAAAACATCCTTTGCGCGAGAAATTTTATTTTCTTTTAGTAGATTGGTTAACCAAGTTTCATCTTTACATAAGAGTTTCAAATTTTTGTGATTTATATTACCATCCATAATTAGGGGCACAGGTAATAACTCTTGAACTACTTTTAATTTTAAATCTGCCTTAGTGGCAACGCTTTGCTGAGTTTTTGGCAATATTGATAGCTCTCCACTAGTTTCCAAAATAGCATATTGAACTTCAGATAAATTAAAATAACCCTTTAATCTAAGTTCCTCTAGTAAATCATTAATATTAAATCTTTGGGACCTAAGTTCTGCAATATCAATTTTGCCATTTCTTATTAATATACTTGGATTGCCTGTAAGTATTCTTCTTGCTCTTTCGCTTTTAAGCTCAATGTAAGAAGTACCTACTTGGAGAAATAGCAAAGTAATCATAGGTATAACGGAATGTAGTAGCGGTATTCTTATGTCTGTCATGGGAAGGGTAGCAAGTTCAGAAATCATTAGTGCAACAACCAGTTCAAATGGCTCAAGCTCACCTATTTGTTTTTTACCCATCATCCTCATAATAAATATTACTGCAAAATATAAGAAAAAAGTTCTGATTATTAAAGTAAACATAATATCACCCCATTACTGTATTAAGTATATTTTCCTTCTAAATACAAAAATTATAAGGGGTACATGATACATTTTTTGAAAATTACAGTATAATGGTAGTAACATTTAAAAGTAGGGGATGATCTTATAAATAACTTTAATTTAGAACTTAAAGATGGCAGGATGGTTTTAGTTCAAGAGGGAACTATACTAAATGATATTATTGTGGGTAATAATTTATTAAATGATGTACCAGTAGTTTTAGGTATAGTTAATAATAGACTTTATGAACTAGGAACTTGCGTCGTAGAGGGTGGCACTTTTGACACTGTAGACATTAAAAGTAGAATTGGAATGATGACATACGTTAGAACATTGCAGTTCGTTTTAATTAAAGCAGTTGCAGATTTGTTTCCCAGTGCTAAAATTCATATAGAACATTCTTTAAGTAAGGGTTTGTTTGGCGAAATCCATAAGACTCCTGCACTAGATATTGATGATATATATGATATAAAAAACAAAATGAGCCAAATAATAAAAGCTGATATTATTATTAATAAAATCGGCCTTCCAAAAGAGAAGGCAATGAAAATTTATGATGAATATGGTATGAAAGACAAAGTTTCACTGTTAAAATATGTTGATTCAGAAGAAGTAAAGCTTTATGAACTAGATGGAAGATATGACTATTTTTATGGCCCTATGGCTTATTCGACTGGTGTTTTAAAAACATTTGATTTAATATACTACGAGCCAGGGTTTATATTAAGATATCCTACTAGTGCTTTCCCAAATAAGATTCCTAAATTTCAAAAGAACTCAAAACTTGCTAGTGTATTTTATGAAGCAGAGAAATGTGGTAAAATATTGGGAGTTGGTAATGTTGGTGCTTTAAATGATGAAGTAGTAAATGGTGATATTGTTAATGTGATTAGAGTAGCAGAAGCACTTCATGAAAAGAAAATTGCGTACATTGCGGATATGATTCATAAGCGGGGTAAGGTAAAGTTAGTTCTTATAGCAGGTCCATCCTCCTCTGGAAAAACTACTTTTTCAAAGAGGCTGGGTATTCAATTAAGAGTAAATGGCTTAATGCCTGTATATATATCCTTAGATGATTATTTTGTTGATAGAGAAATTACTCCAAGAGATGAGCAGGGAGAATATGATTTTGAGTCTATATATGCACTAGATCTAGCGCTTTTTAACGAGGATTTAGAGTTATTATTAAAAGGTGAAGCAGTTGAAATACCAAGCTTTAACTTTAAAACTGGGAAAAGGGAGTGGCACGGAAATAAAATAAAAATGCCTGAAAATAGTGTTTTAATTGTAGAAGGAATACATGGGCTAAATGAAATATTAACATCTTCCATTTCTATAGACAGTAAATTTAAAATATATATAAGTCCATTAACACAGCTTAATTTAGATGATCACAATAGAATTTCTACAACAGACGTAAGAATGACAAGAAGAATAGTTAGAGATTATTTATCTAGAGGATACGGCGTTGAAGATACCCTTAAAATGTGGCCTTCAGTAAAGCGTGGAGAGGAAAAAAACATATTTATTTTTCAAGAACAGGCAGATGTGATGTTTAACTCGAGTGTAGTTTATGAACTTTGTGTGCTAAAGAAATTTGCATTAGCAGAGCTTGATAAAATTGGACCAGAAAGTCCAGTATATTATGAAGCTATTAGGTTAAGAAGCTTTTTGAATTTCTTTCAGGAGATAGACAAAGAATTGGTACCAGATAATTCAATAATAAGAGAATTCACCGGCGGAAGTTGTTTCTATCAATACTAAAGTAAAGTGAAGGTTCGGCACGCAGGATAAATTTCATACTTACTATTTAGTTGTAAGGGAATAACATACGTTGTTGCGAGGCAAAACAATTAATAATTGTATATACTGTGCAGAGACGGTTAAGGAGGGGAAAATGAAAAACTATAGTGCGTTTGATATATTAGGTCCTATTATGATAGGACCATCAAGTTCTCATACGGCAGGCGCAGCAAGACTTGCAAAGGTTGCGTCTATAATTGCGGGGGAAAACATTGTATCGGTGCAATTTATTCTACATGGGTCATTTGCTAAAACGTATAAGGGACATGGATCGGATAAGGCTCTTGTGGCAGGGATTTTAGGAATGGATCCTTGGGATGATAAGTTAAAAGATTCCCTAAGGTTAGCAAAAGAACTAGGTCTTATCGTAGAGTTTATTCCAGCAGATTTGGGGGATGTACATCCTAACACTGTTAAATTTATTATAACAAAAAAAAGTGGAAGGATAGTTGAAATCATGGGATCTTCTGTTGGAGGGGGTAATATTTTAGTATTTGAAGTTGATGGTCAACCGGTTGAATTTAAGGGAAACTACCCAACTATTATAATTAGTCATAGAGATATTCCAGGAATGATTTCAAAAGTTAGTACTATATTATTTGATGAAAATATAAATATAGCAACTATGAATGTCTATAGAGACAGTAGAGGGCTTAAAGCAGCTATGGTATTTGAAACGGATACTGTAGTGCCTAAAGATGTATTAAATAAGATAAAGTCTCAAGGAAATATCTATAATATAAAAGAAATATCGCCGGTATTACAGTCCTAAAACTATCATAGTTAATGTGATAAAGAGAAAAAGGCTAAGGAGGGAAAATTGTGTTTGTAAACAAAGGGGTAGAACTATTAAGTATATGTGAAGAAGAAAATATACCAATATGGGAATATACCATTAGGTGTGAACAAGAAGAAAGTGAACTTCCAAGAGCAGAGATAATTGAAAAGATGAGAGCGAATCTTAATATAATGAAAGAAGCTGCGGAATATGGACTTATAAATGAAACTAGATCTATAAGTGGGTTAATAGGTGGGGATGCTCTTAAACTGAATAAGTATGCAAATTATGGAAATACACTTACAGGGGGATTCATGGTAAAAGCAATGGCTAGAGCTATTTCTTGTTCAGAAGTGAACGCAGCCATGGGCAAAATAGTTGCAGCACCTACTGCTGGGTCCTGTGGAATAATTCCAGCGGTAATTATTACGGCAGGAGAGAAGCTTTGTAAAACTGAAGAGGAGCTAATAAATGCCTTGTTCACAGCTTCGGGTATAGGGGTATTAATAGCTAAGAATGCTACACTCGCAGGAGCCGAGGGTGGATGTCAGGCTGAATGTGGATCTGCTGCTGCCATGGGCGCCGCAGCTGTAGTAGAAATGATGGGTGGTACGCCGGATATGGCATTAAACGCAGCTGCTATTGTTATAAAAAACATACTAGGACTAGTGTGTGATCCTGTTGCTGGTTTAGTTGAGGTGCCTTGTGCTAAGAGAAATGTAGCTGGAGCAGTAAGTGCTTTAACTACTGCCGATTTAGCGATGAGTGGGGTAACTAGTAGGATTCCTTTTGATGATATGGTGATAGCTATGTATAAAGTGGGAAAGCAAATGCCATGTGAATTAAGAGAAACTGCTATGGGTGGAAGTGCAATTACCCCTACAGGACTAAAACTGGCGAAAGAAATTCTAAAGGAATAAATTTATAAATACATATTATTTGAAATTAAGAGAGGTGCATCCCTATGGGATGTACCTCTCTTTTTTAGAAGTAACCTTTAAAAACATAATGAATAGAATAATAAGGAAGATAAACAATTTAATGGAGGAACAAAATGCAATTAAAAGGTAGTAAAACGGAAGGTAATCTTCTCAAAACGTTTGCTGGAGAGTCGAGAGCAAGAAATAAATATACATTATATGCAGAAAAAGCTGAGCAAGAGGGGTATGAGTATGTAGCCTCTGTTTTTGAAGCCACGGCAAACAATGAAAAGGCTCATGCAAGAGAAGTTTTTAATAGGTTTCTTAAAATGAACAAAAGTACAGCAGATAACTTAAAATCGGCAGCAGGGGGAGAAGCTTTTGAGACTGACATGCTATATAAACAATTTGAAACAGAGGCTAGAGGAGAAGGCTTTATAGAAATTGCAGATTTTTATAAAGAATTACAGGAAGTAGAAGAAAGTCATGAAATGAGATTTATGAAAATATACGAAAATCTTGTGGCAGGCATGATGTTTAAAAGAAACAATGAAGTGAAATGGCAATGTATGAATTGTGGGTATATTCATATTGGAACGGAAGCACCAGTTGTTTGCCCACTATGTAAGTTCCCAAGAGCTTACTTTAAAATATATTGCGAAGATTATAAATAGGAGGAGTGAATATGAAAATTTATTACCCCACCTACTACTTAGTACCAGTGGAACCTGTAATATTTTTAGATGATGAGGATTATAAAGAGGATATTGGCTTTCGGTATGGCATGGATGTGGATCAAGCGCAAAACTCATATAGAAATATAGATGAAGACATCTTTGCTCTCATCGATGAAGAATATGTGATTGAAAGTACAAAATAATGATAACTTGGTGTTTTAAATGAAAAAAACCTATATTTTTATGATCGTAGTAATTTTCTTAATATTTATAAGGACTTCTTCAAGTTTACTAAATACAATGATATATTCCATAGCTATAGTACCACTGGCCATTTTGCTCGGAGATCAAACCACTAAAATATCAAATTATATAGGACAGAAAAAAGGTGGGCTTTTAGCAGCTACAGTGGGTAATATTCCTGAACTTATGATGGGAATATGGTCGATAAAGTATGGAATGATAGCACTTGTTCAAGCTTCATTAATTGGATCAATTATAAATAATATGCTTTTAGGCCTTGGAATTGCAGTGGTATTTGGAGGGTTCAAGTTTAAAGAGCAGAATTTTAATAGTATAATAGCGCGAACTAACTTTAATATGTTATTACTGGCGATGTCGTCTATGATAGTTATAGCAACACTAAATAGGTATTCTGTAGTGTTAGATGCAGTGATTATATCAATAAGTGTGAAAGTTGCTTTTCTACTCATAGGCATTTATATCTTAGGATTAATATTCTCATTATATACGCATAACAATTTATTTGTTATTAGTGAGTATATAGAAGAGAAAAAAGCTACTGTAAATAAAAGTGTTATTGAAAGTGCTGTAATTTTAATTTGCATATCAGTATTACTTTATTTTACAAGTGAAAAATTGATATATAACATTAGAGATTTAACAAAAAACTATAATATATCACAGGAGTTCATAGGTATCATCTTAATTCCGCTACTTGGCAATATAGGTGAAAATGTTTCTACTATAATGTGTGCAATGAAAAATAAGGTGGACATGAGCTTAGAAATAGCTATAGGGTCAAGCATTCAAATTTCACTATTTGTTACTCCTGTACTAGTAGTATTTTCATCGCTTATGGGACTTAGTATGACCCTCTTATTTCCTGTATTTCATATAATAATGTGTGGAATAGCGGTAGGGATGTCTTTTTTAGTGTTTCAGGATGGAAAAACTTATTGGCTAGAAGGCAGCATATTGATTACATCTTATATGATAATCACACTAGCATATTATTACATTGTCTAGGTGCATGAAAGTAAATCACATAATAGTATATTTTATGTTCTTAGCATAATTCTATTTCTATAATAATATACTTAATGGATATCAAGACTATAGGGTGATTATTTGTCACACAGAAGGGTGATACAAAATTATTACAACGATATAAATAATTTGGCAGATATGCTGACTAAGTTAGTTAATTCTTACAGGCTCTTAATAGGTGGCGCGGATGAGTTAAATAAAATTGCGCTTTCTAAAAAGAGTGATGTTAAGGATGCACTTAAAAGAGCTGATAATTTAGGGGATATTATAGATGAGGCAATAAAGGTATTAGATGGTGCATCATATAGTTATATGTCTTACTGCACAATGAAAACTGACATTATGAAATGTAAGCTTCAAATAGAGTATATAGAAACAGAAATTGACGAAGATTTGAAGTTAAGAGACTAAAAAAGTGTGAGATCAATTTCTCACACTTTTTTTAACTTGAATTTACTTACCATAAGATAAGATAGTATAAGCATTATAATAATAGTAAGTGGAAAATTGGGCTGTGAATTTAAAGTTATTAGAGCGTATAATGCAACTAGCATTCCGGCTAGTGTAATAGGGATGCCTGTATAAACATTATCAAATTTAGAACAATTATATCGAGCTAGTCTAAATGCACCTGATAATGGGAAAATCAAAAATAAAATATATCCCAAATATCCTAAAGATATGAAATTATATAAATTAAATATGAGAAGTGATGGGGCAACGCCAAAAGATATTAAGTCTGCTAATGAATTTAATTCTTTTCCGAAACTACTAGATACTTGTAAAAAACGAGCTACCTGACCATCGTACCTATCCATAAGACCTGCTAATAGTATAAAAATTACAGAAAATTTATACTTATCTTCGAAAGTCATTACTAATGATAATAATCCGAAAATCAAGTTTCCTAAGGTAATAATATTTGGTAGATAAGATTTTTTCAATATACACCACTCCTAAGAATAAAATTGTCTTCTCAATTATACATCATCATGCATTAATATTTAAGTAAAGAAAAAATATTAATATTATTTTTTCTTTATGGTTAAAATATAAAGAGAAGTAATTGTTGTCTGTAATAAGCAAAAAAAAAGGAGGATTTTAAAATGAAGATCTCTGAAATAATGAGTAAAGACGTTATAAGTTTATCTGTAGAGGATACTGTGGAGCATGCAGCTATGCTTATGAGGGAACATAATATAGGGTCAATTCCAGTAAAAACAGAAGACAAAATAGTAGGGATATTAACGGATAGGGATATAATTACGAGATGTGTTGCAGAAGGGTCAGATATGAAAATACAAAGGGTTAGAGAAATAATGACCTCAAATCCAGTTCTAGGAGATATAAACATAAATGTAGATGACGCTACTAGGATTATGAGTGAAAGACAAATAAGAAGACTTCCTATAGTTTCAAATAATGAATTAGTTGGAATGATTTCACTGGGAGACTTAGCGGTAGAGCCAAATCTCCATAAAGAGGCTAGTGAAGCATTAAGTGAAATATCTATACCCTGTACTCACAATATTTAAAAAGATCATAAATCTAAAAAAGGTATAATTTTGTTACTTGTTTTGTTGGCAATTGTGAACGAATCCATAGGAAAAGTGAATCTTGTGGATTTGTATTTAAAAATGTATAATGATTATAGATAAATTAATAAACATAATAAGTAAATAGGAGAAAATCGAATGTATAAGGTGAAATTTATTTATAATCCATACTCTGGAGAGAATACTATAGCATCTGATTTAGATAAAATAATAATGATTCATCAAAAACACGATTGTGTAATAGTTCCACATAGAATATGCCACGAAAGTCCATTATCAACTGCTTTTTTTGATATTGATAAAAGCTATAAATATATTTTAATAGCTGGTGGAGATGGAACAATAGATAGCGTAATAAATGTTATGAAAGAAAAAAGAATCAATTTACCAATTGCAATTATTCCTACTGGCACCGCAAATGATTTCGCTAGGTATATTGGAATGCCTTTAGATGTTGAAGAGGCTTGTAACCAAATACTGAAAAGTAAGGTGAAAAAAGTTGACATAGGAAAAATAAACCATAAATATTTTATGAATGTAGCCAGTATGGGCCTATTTACAGATGTATCACAAAAAACAGATATGAATTTAAAAAATACTATAGGAAAACTGGCATACTATGTAAAAGGGTTTGAACAATTGCCTAATTTCAGGAGACTTAAAATAAAAGTTACATCAGACAAGGATTGCTTTGATGGAGACATGTATCTAATGTTAGTTTTTAATGGACAAACAGCAGGAAATTTAAAATTCGCGTATAAAGCTAAGATAGACGACGGGCTTTTGGATGTAATTATAATTAAAGCTGGTATTATGAAGAATATAATAAATATTTTTATTAAAATGTTAAGAAATGAATATCTAGAGAATGTAGAAGGTATTGTTTATTTTAAGACTAATAGGTTAGAAGTAGAATGCTATGAAGATATTGTTACGGATATAGACGGAGAAAGAGGACCAGATTTTCCACTTATCATAGAATGTGAAAAAGGTGGGATATCAGTACTTGGATCTAAAATATAGCGAACTATTTAATTTATAAAGTATAAATCGTGCATATTTTTAAATTTAAATTAATAAATATTAACAGTAGAAATCTTTAGGAGAGTATATTAGTGAGTATATATTTTTTAATGCTGTTAGTAATGTTTTTTTTATTATATCAAGGTATAATTTTTAGTATATTTTATGCGCCTAAAAGAATCAAGGTAATAAGTGCTATGGTTTTAATACTAATGGCATGTAGATACATAGCATTAATAATCCTATTTGTTATAAAAAACCAAAGTTATTTATATCTTTTAAAACCAGTTTTGTTTATTAATATACTTTGTATACCTATATGTGGGATTATTTCAATATTTATTTTTGCTAGAAACGATAAAATTAAGCTTAAAAAGATTTTCATTCTGTGTGTTGTGCTTGTTTTAGCCTATTGCACTCTTATATATAAATCTTTTATAAAGATAAATATATCAAATATCTCAGGATACACTATGGAGTTACAATTAGAAAATTATTACAATGTTGCACTCCTTATGATAAATTCAATTTTTTTAATTAAAGGGATAGAAATATTCCATAAAAAACCATCTAATAAATTAGGAGCCCTATTAATAATAATTTCATCAACTACTACATTATTAGCTATTCTTACTACTACATTAAATATAAATTTTGCGCTGCTGCTCTTTGCAGATTTAATTTGGGTTGCAACTCTAGATTACGGGTTAATAAAGTTTAAAAGATAAATTAACAAATATTTTAAAGCACATATAATTACAAAGTAATTTGTAATTATATGTGCTTTTTTTATTTTTTAAAGTTATTTTTTGGAATTGTTCGTTTAGAATTTTTGACCCCTTTAAATTTAGTATTTGTATTGGTAGGTCTTGGTGGAATCAGTGATTTTTTATCAAAACCAATTAAATCTTCTCTATGAGTTATTGTTAGAGCTTCTTTTACAATTTTGTAGTTATCAGGGTTTTTAACTTGAAGTAGCGCTCGTTGCATATTTTTCTCTTTTTGAGCGGTTGGAACATAAACAGTTTCTTTGGTAAAGGGATTAATCCCAGTGTAGTAGATTGTAGTGGATAAGCTACCTGGTGTTGGATAAAAATCTTGAACCTGTTCAGGAGTGTATCCCATTTCTTTTATATATTCTGATAATTTAATAGATTCCGCAAGGTCCGACCCTGGGTGGCTTGACATAAGATAAGGAACTAAAAATTGATTCATATTAAATTTTTTATCTATTTCAAAATATTTTTTTACAAAACTATCATAAATATTTTTTTTTGATTTGCCCATTTGGTCTAGGACCTTGTCACTAATATGCTCTGGGGCTACTTTTAATTGTCCACTAATATGATGTTGACATAATTCTTCGAAAAAGGTAGTGTTTTTATCAAACATCAAATAATCATATCTTATTCCAGAACGAATAAAAACTTTTTTAATGTTTGGTAAAGACCTAACATTTCTTAATAAATCTAAATATTCAGTGTGATCAATTATAAGATTTTTACAAGGTGTTGGATACATGCATTGTTTATCTTTGCATACACCCACTTTTTCTTGTTTTTTACAGGCCCTATGTCTGAAATTAGCTGTAGGACCACCAATATCGTGAATATATCCTTTGAAATCTTTTAGAGTAGTTAAAAGCGTTGCTTCTTCTATTATAGATTTTTGGCTTCTATTTTGAATAACTCGCCCTTGGTGAAAGGTTAGTGCGCAGAACGAACAACTACCAAAACAACCCCTATGGCTAGTTATTGAAAACTGCACCTCGTTTATTGCAGGGATTCCTCCTTTTTCTTCATATATAGGATGATAGGTTCTAGTGTAAGGTAGCCCGTAAGTTATATCCATTTCATTTTGGGTTAATGAAGTTTGAGGAGGGTTTTGCACTATGTATCTATCATTATGTTTTTGCACTACAATTTTTCCTCTTATATCATCTTGTTCCATAGATTGTAATTTATAGCTTTCTCCATATTTATTTTTATCAACACTTACTTCTTCAAAAGAAGGCACTTCTACGAAATCTTCTAATTTATCAATTTCTTTTGAAATATAGACTGTTCCTTTTATGGAAGTCATTTTATCTATAGTCATGCCATATTTAAATAGATTAGCTATTTCAATTATAGGTCTTTCTCCCATACCATAAATTAACAGATCCGCTTTAGCATCTACTATTAAGCTTCGTCGCACCTTGTCGTCCCAATAATCATAGTGTGCAAATCTCCTAAGACTTGCTTCGATACCACCAATTATAATTGGAACATTTTTAAAAGCCTCACGAGCTCTATTACAGTATACAATTACGCATCTATCAGGTCTATGACCAGATTCACCTCCGGGAGAGTAAAGGTCTGTATGCCTTTTTTTCTTTGCAGTAGTATAGTGATTGACCATAGAATCTATATTACCAGAATTTATAAGAAATCCATATTTAGGCTTTCCAAGTTTTCTAAAATCGTCTACGTTATCCCAATTGGGCTGTGCTATAATACCTACAGTAAAGCCTTCGCGTTCTAAGGTTCTGCCAATTATTGCAGTACCAAAGGATGGATGATCAATATATGCATCCCCTGTAATTATTATAAAATCCAATTGGGATATATTTCTTTCTTTTAAATCATTCATACTAATGGGTAAAAACTGCTTGTTTACTATCATATATACCTCCAAATAAATCAGTTATCGATCGCTTTCTATACATAGTAATATTAACATAATTATTAATAAATATGAACTATAAAATTTATTATAGTTGCATTTTGAAGTCTATATAATATAATTATAGTAGAGAGAATTTTATTTTTAATTAAAATATCATAAAAAATGTGGTAATATCTAAACATATATATATTATAGGCGGTGAGATGAATGGAAAATGGCCCTCCGAGTAGAAGGTCAATATTAATTTTAAAATATAATATGAATATGTAGAGAGTTTCTAATATCAGAAATTCATATAGTTTGAATTGTGGTTAAAAATCAATTAGCTGTGGATTTTATTTTGATGTTTCTCTGCATAATAGGAGGAATATCTATGGAAAGAATTTCACAATTTTATTTAAGTAAAATACTTAATCAAAAAGTGTACGATGAGCTTGATGACAGTATTGGCAAGTTGTACGATATTTATGTTACTACGGACCAAGGATATCCAAGAGTTATTGGATATAAAATCAAAAAGGGTGGAGAAATTTTTAATTGTGAATTTAAAAATATTGAAATGTTCAAAGAGGATAAGGGTCTAACTGTAAGAGTAAGAGGAGTGAAAGATATAATTCCTAGAAAATTTTCTTACCTTTTGTCTAAAAACCTATTAAACAAGCAAATAGTCGATGTTAACGGTAAGAAGGTTGTTAAGGTTAATGATTTGACTATGAATAAAGTTGGTGGAGAGATAAGAGTTATAACAGTAGAATCGGGCATTATAGCTGTTGCTAGAAAATATAAATTAGATGGAATAGTCAGAGCTTTTTATGATATAGTGGGCAGAAGCCCTAGAGAAAATAGTATAACTTGGGAAAGTGTTCAATCCTTAGAGATGGTAGAGAACAGCTTAAAACTAACAGAACCTTACGGGAAATTAACTAAGCTCCATCCAGCAGATCTTGCAGATATTTTAGAGGGGCTAGATACGGAGGCTAGAAACAAAATTTTTGAAAGTTTAGATAAAGATTTGGCTGCTGATACCTTAGAGGCATTACAACCAGAAATCCAAGCTGATATTTTAAGTACTATAAATAACATGAGAGCACAAGAAATTTTAGAGGAAATGCCTAACGACGAAATTGCTGATATTCTAGATGAAATGAAGGAAGCTGATGCAGAAAAAATCCTTCTGAACTTTAACAAAGAAGATGAAGATGAAATCAGAGATCTTATGAATTATGAAGATGAAGTTGTTGGAAGCATAATGAATAAAGATTTTATATCCTTTAATGTTAATATTACAGCTTTTGAGACTATAGAAATCCTAAGGGAACTTAAGCCAGACGATGAGGTAATACATTATATTTATATTATAGATGAAGAGGAAAAGCTTCAAGGATTTATTTCACTGAGGAATTTAGTGTTGTCAGACCCTCAGCAGAAATTAGAAGATATTATGGATGATACAGTTATTAAAATAAATGATTGCCAAGATATTGAAGATGCTGTTGAATTAGCCCTTAAATATGATTTAATATCTTTACCGGTAGTAGACGAGGACGAAAAATTATGTGGAATAGTAATTATGAATGATATAATTGAAGAATTATTATCACCTAGATGGAAAAGAAAACTTAAAAAAATTATATAAAGTTTATATAGGAATTATATAAAAATACACTGAGTTACTATGATTTAATCTAGTAACTCAGTGTATTTTTTTTGTAAATTAGCACAAACTAATACTGATAATGCAAGATATATATTTTTTTTTGAGGAGGAATACATTTGAATGACAAAAGGCATTTACTCAAAAGGTGCAGCGCTGTAGTTATGATAATTTTAATCGCATACTTTTCAAGCGAGGTATATTTTAATATTTCTAATATGAAAGCAATGGCGCAGGTTTATAAATATGGTTCAAGGGGCGAACAAGTTAAAGAAATCCAAACTAAACTAAAAAAATGGGGATATAGTAAGGATGCTGTTGATGGGATATATGGATATAACACCTATCTTTCAGTTAAGTTATTTCAGAGGAAAAATGGATTAAGTGTAGATGGAATAACAGGAAAAAACACACTTGCAGCTCTTGGTATTGCAGCGAACAAGTCAACTTCTAGCGGGACGGCATCTACCCAAAATGTAACAAATAATAAAGATGTGAATTTGTTAGCACTCCTTATAAATGGTGAGGCTAGAGGGGAACCTTATGAAGGTCAGGTTGCCGTTGGAGCAGTAATATTAAATAGAACAAGAGATGCAAGATTCCCAACTACAATAGCGGGAGTGATCTATCAACCAGGTGCGTTCACTGCTGTAGTAGATGGGCAAGTAAATTCGGAAATGCAACCCAACTCTATAAAGGCAGCAAGAGATGCGCTAAATGGCTGGGACCCTTCAGGAGGTGCTGTATTCTATTTTAATCCTGCAACAGCCACTAATAAATGGATATGGTCAAAGACACTAATAAAAGTAATTGGTAAACATAGATTTTGTAGCTAATTAAAAGTAATAGGTAGAACTACTCAGTAATCCCTAATAATAATAATAGTAGGGATTACTGAGTAGTTCTATTATTAGGCAATATAAATTTCAATTACAAGTAAAATGTATATTACTCAAATAAAAAATATATATTTAAATTACCTCTAATAACGTTAAATTGTGATAAAATAATGGTAATGTTTTTAAATTAATTATATAACTATAAAATAATATGTAACTAAATTAAAAATAATATATAAATGGAAAAGTATATAGTATTAAAAGTTTGAATGTAGTACAATACGGAAGAGTGAAAAGGAGATTTATATGAAAAAAAAAGCAATTATAATATTAGGAGCTATATTTTTATTAGGTTCAGCAATATTTACTACTTATTCTTATTCTAAAGTAAAGAAATGGGATTCTTTGATTTTACCTTCAGTAAAGATAGAAAATGAGAATTTAACAGGTAAAACTAAGGCGGAGGCCCAAAAAATAATTGAGGACAAGTATTCTAGTCAAATAATTAAGAAAAAAATTGACATAGTACAGGGAGAGAAAAAATATACTTTAGACTATTCAAAGTTAGACGCGAAATATAATATTGACCAAGCTATAGAGCAGGCAACTAGCTATGGAAGTGATATGAATTTGTATCAAAGATACAAAGCTATAAAAAATCCTGTTGAAATGCAAATAGAGCTAAAATTCGAATATAATGATAAAATTGTTGGAAAAATGATAGAAGAAATGGTAGAAAAAATAGCTAAAAATACAAATAAAAAGCCTGTAAATGCAACGATAAAGATGGTTAGCAGTGGAAAATTTAATGTTACTAATGATGTTATTGGCAAGCAGCTAGATTCAGATAAATTAAAAGGTGAAATTAAGGATAAAATTAATGGTGTTCTTTCTGAAGATACTATAAGTATTGAGGCTCCCGTAAATGAAATGAAGCCTAAAATAACAGCAGCTACTTTAAAAGCAATAGATAAAAAAATATCAAGCTTTACTACAAATTATGCAAGTTCAGCATCAGGTAGGGCTACAAATATAAATTTATCTACTAAAAGTATAAATGGGACTCTATTAATGCCAGGAGACGTGTTTAGTTTTAATGGAGTTGTAGGAAAAAGAACAGCAAAAAGTGGATACCAAGCTGCAGGAATAATTATAGGAGATAAACTAGAACAAGGGCTTGGCGGTGGAATATGCCAGACTTCATCTACTCTATACAACGCAATCCTTGGAACTGAACTTATGTCTGTAGAAAGAGTTCATCATACATTTCCTTCGCATTACGTCCCAAAAGGACAAGATGCCACTGTTGATTATGGCAATCTTGATTACAAATTTAAGAATACATTAAAGTATCCAATATTTATTGAAGGATACACATCAAACAGAAATGTTTCCTTTAATATTTATTCTAGTTCTACGTTAACTAATAGAACTTATAAAATTTCAACTGAAACTTTGCAAACTATTCAACCAAAAACAGAAATAGTAAAAGATCCGACTAAGTATGAGGGACAAAAAGAAACTGTGCAAAAGGGTTATCCAGGATATAAAGTTAAAGTAACAAGGAAAATATATGAAAAGGGTAAGCTGATTGATACACAAGTTATAAACAATGATACCTACAGAGTTATTGATGGAATTACAAAAGTAGGTACTAAGAAGAAACCAGTTGTTGAACCACCGGTTGTAGTGCCACCAGTTGTAGATCCTCCAGTAGAGACTCCACCAACAGAAACTTAAATTTCAATAATACAATCCTGTAAAAGACATAGCGTTTAATTAACGTTATGTCTTTTGTTATCCCGTCTAGTACATTTTCAGTATCAGTATAGAATATAAAGTGAAAGCTAATAATTGCATTAATGGATAAATAATCAAAAACATGATATTATGTAAATACTATAATGATGTAGTATTTATGCCCTAAAGCATGTTAAAGGAGAGGATATTATGACGAAAGAAGTTGAATTAATAGATAAAATTGCGAAAAATATAGAAACTGTAATCCTAGGAAAGAAGCCTCAAATATATAATATATTAAAGGGAGTGCTTGCCAGTGGTCATATATTAATTGAAGATGTTCCAGGGGTTGGAAAAACTACACTTATAAAAGCTTTAGCAAAGTCTTTAAATTTATCCCATAATAGAGTTCAATTTACACCTGATCTTTTACCTTCAGACATTCTTGGTGTTTCTATATACAGTCAAAAAACTAATGATTTTGAGTTTAAAAAAGGACCGATTTTTTCTAACATAATACTTGCCGATGAGATAAATAGGACATCACCCAAAACACAGTCTGCACTACTTGAGGCAATGGAAGAAAAACAAATATCAGAAGGTGGAATCACATATAAACTGGAAGAACCGTTCCTAGTTTTAGCAACTGAAAATCCCATAGAGTATGAAGGTACTTTTTCATTACCGGAGGCACAGTTAGATAGATTTATGATTAAAGTTAAAATAGGATATCCAAAAGAAGAGGCTGAAGTAGACATATTAGATTTATATAGGGAAAATAATCCTATTGAACAATTAGAAGCTGTGGCAACAAATGAAGATATTTTATATCTACAGAAAAAAGTAAGAAGTATACATGTGGAAAAGGAATTAAACGAGTATATAGTTAAATTAGTTAATGCGACTCGAAATAATAGTTTTATACTTCTAGGTGGAAGTATAAGAGCATCATTAGCATTACAGCGAGTGGCTCAAGCAACGGCGCTTATAAATGGGAGGGACTATATTATACCTGAGGATGTATGTGAGAATGTAATGATTGTTTTAAGCCATAGAATTACATTAACGTCATCAGCTAGAGCTAACAATTATACTGAGCAGCAAATTATTTCAGATATTTTAAAAACAATTCAAGTTCCCAAGGTGAGATAGTATGATTGTGATAAACAAAAGAATACTATTTTTATGTGTAGCTGCTTTTATTTTTGCTTATACGTCAGGAGGTAATTTACCATATTCAATATTTTATGTGGTTTCTGTTACCATAGTCATTGGAATAATTTATATAATTATAGTTAACAAGAGTTTGCATGCTAAGTTTGAATGTGACAGTGTGGTTTTTAATGTGTCTGATAGGGCTAATATTAAAATAATAGCAGAAAATTCTGGGATAATACCATTACCTTATGTTTACGTGGAAAGTAAAATATTAGGTGGATTTATAGATGGGTACCATGGTGACTTAATCTTTTTAGGGAGTAAGTATAGTAAATGTATTAATAATGAAATTATTTTTACTAAAAGGGGAATTTATAAATTTGGGAATATTTCTGCTATTACAAATGACTTATTTTGTATTTTTAAATTTGTAAAAAACATACATAATAAATTTAATATCACAGTTTATCCTAAGGTATACCAGTTGCATGATATTGACTTAAGTGGTCAAGATGCTTATGAAAATCATAATAATAGTAAAAATGGAATTGATGATGTTACATTAATTAAAAACGTCAGAAAGTATAATACAGGAGATAATCTTAAGAATGTGCACTGGAAATTAAGTGCCAAGCATGGCGAACTGTACGTGAAGAATTTTGACATGACTTCAGGCAAAAGATGTAATTTATTTATTAATATGCATGGGGATAATTTGCTGAATGATTCTACTGGAGTTATTGAGGAAAATATGGTTGACTTCTCTGCATCATTAGCAAACTATATGTTGATTAATAGAATTAAAACCAGGATTTTAATACATTCAAAGCATCAAAAGAGCATAAAAGTGGAGTCTAAAGAAGATTTTTTAGGATTTATGGATTACTTATTAAAATGTAAAAGTAATGGAACTTTTGAATTTGCTAGCTTTATAAAATCAAATTTACAACATGTACCTAGTGGAAATTCAATAATAATAGTGAGTATAGTTGTTGATGATAACCTAAGAAATTTGATTGTGAATTTAAAAGGGAGAGGGTACAAAGTTAATGTATTTTATTACGGTAATAACTTGAATGGATTTAGAAATGCAAATTTCATTAGAAATATAGATATTCTTAAAAATATGGGAATTGAATGTATTAATTTTAAGGAAATTATAGAGAAAAGGTGAAAAAACGATGTGGATGAAGGAAAAACTCATATACATAATTATTATTTTTGTGAACTTTAACCTTATTTTAAGGCTTTTACAACAGGGTATTCAAATTAAAGATTTCAGTTATGAAATTACAACCTTATTATTTATAATAGGAAATTTAATTTACTTTGCTTGCAATGGCTTTACTAGAAAAACAATTTATAAGCTTTTATTTACACTGCTTATTATTAGTATGGGCACGGCCTATTATCTTAAAAACAGTGAGGCTTTAGGGGTATTATTAAGCAATTATTTTTTTGATAATATCCTAATTCTAAATGACCTTATATACGAAGGGGCCATTACATATTTTTATCAATATAGGCTCCTACTAGCTTTAGGAATTCCTTTAATTACTGCTTTGATTTTATGGATAACTTTTAAATTTATGAAGAATTTTATTTTGATAGTATCATTTACGGTAGTTATTGGATTATGGTTTTCAAGGTCCTATGTTGTAGTCATAGATTATCTATTTGTGTATCTTTTTATCTCTTCACTTACTTTTATTATTATGAGTTACCTTAAAAGAATACAGAAGTACAAGGCTAAAGGAGTAAATGTATCTTTGAAATTTGGTTATATTCTAGGTTATGGAGTTATAATAGCGTTAATAATTTCTAAAATAGCTATAATGTTACCACAGGAATATCAAGGCAAAGATTTAAGTGGGTTTGGTAACTTTTTTAAAAATGAATTTGTTAATGAAGCTACTTCAAAAGTTGAAAATAGTTATAGTTTATCTACATCTGGGTACAACGGTAATGATAAAAGATTGGGCGGACCTATTTTAGTAAATTACCAAGAGGTTTTTAAGGTTAAAAGTGAAAAACCATATTATTTAAAAGGCAGCGTTAAAGATTTCTATGATGGGAGCAAGTGGAGTATATCTAATGAAAATTATTTTAAAAAATCAGATGAGAGTGATATGTTCTATGCTAGGTTCGGAATGAATAGAGAAAAGTACATGCACAAAAGATCCTTAACTATATATCCAGATAAAAAATTTAAAACGAATACAATATTTGCACCTAACTTTGCATTTAATGTAAGCAATGTTCAGAGTACATTATTTTATGATAAAACACCGATAATTATAAGTGAAAAAGCAGTTACAAGACCCTATGATGTGCATTTTTATGAATATAGTGAAGTGATTGATACTATCGAAGATGTGAGAGATTATAGTGCTGTACCTAGAGGGCCAATGAATTACTATCTCAAACCTAAGAGTATAAATGCAGATATTAATAAAAATTCTAGCATTCAAGACAAATTTTCAAATAGTGATGATGGAACAAATATTAAAGTATTATTGGACTATGAAAAGTATCTTCAAGTTCCAGAAAACATTTCTAAAAGGACTTATGATTTGGTCTTTGAAATTATAAAAGATTCTAATACTAGCATAGAAAAAGTATTAGAAATTAAAAAGTATTTGACGGAAAATTATTCGTATGATTTACAGGTTTCTGTTATTCCAGAGGGCAAGGAGTTTATCGACTATTTTTTATTCGAAGAAAAAAAGGGCTATTGCACTTATTTTAATACAGCAATAACTGTAATGTGTAGGATTGCTGGAGTTCCAGCAAGATATGTAGAGGGTTTTAAAACTCCAAGTGAAAAAGATGAAAATGGATTATATACTGTTTCTAACTCTGATGCTCATGCTTGGGGTGAAGTAGTTCTTGGAGCTTTTAGCTATTCAAACATGTGGACAATAGTAGATGCATCACCTACTGCCTCAGAAGAGTTGCAAAGAAAATTAGCGGCGCTTAAGGAGAAGCAAATAAGTAAATCCAATAGTGAAGGTGAAGATATAACCTCTATTCGTAACCCTGAGAATAAAATAGATGATATGGATTCAGGAAAAGAACAAGGAGAAAATAAGTCGATAACCATATCGGATAATCAGTTTAGGGTATTATTTATATTAACTACAATTTTATTATTTATTCTAATGAAAATTAGGATAGTCTTAAAAAATCGAAATAACTTATTGCAATCTAAAGAGGTAGCCCCACTTTACAATTATTATTTAGATAGATTAGCTGTAATATCAATAATTAAACCTGAATTTCAAGGTGATTTAGAGTTTGCGAAGCAGATATCAGATATACAGCTTAAAGAAAGAATGTTAGTTTTAGTTGAGAGTTCTTATGAAGAATTCTATGGTAAGCATTCGCCCTTAATATTAGACAATAAAGAATACTATGAGTTTTTAGAGAAATACTTAAAAGAATATCAAGGAAAAATTAAATATTTAACAAATAAATACTTTGGGTAAATTTAGTTTAAGATAAGAAGGAGGCAAAAATTATGGATTATAAATTGATATGTATAGATATGGATGGTACGCTACTTAATGATAAAAAAATTATTAGTAATAGGAACATTAGAGCTATAAAATTAGCAAATGAAAAAGGAGTAAGGATTGCAGTATGTACAGGAAGAATTTTTACTTCTGCCGAATTTTTTTCAGAGCTTTTGGGAGTTAAATCACCAGTAATAGCATCAAATGGTGCCTATATTATGGAGAAAGACAGAGATGAAGTGGTTTATAAGGGAACACTTGGGGCAGAAAAATGTAATAAACTTTTATCTGTATTTAAACGATATGATATACATCCACACTATTATACTGAAAACACAGTTTTTACGGAGAAATTAGAATATTCTTCGAAGTTTTATGAAGAAGTCAATAAAACACTTCCAATGGATAAGCAAATTAAGATAGAATTAGTGAAAGATTGGAATGAAGTATTTCATAAATATGAAAGTGAAATTTTTAAGGGCATAGCAGTGGATGATGACTTAGATAAAATACAAAAGGCAAAAAATGTTTTAATAAATATGGGGGACTTTGAAGTGGTAAGTTCTCGCTATGATAATTTTGAGGTAATGAACAAGGGAGTATCAAAGGGAAGTTCGGTTAAAATATTAGCTGATTATTATGGGATAACTAGGGAACAAGTTATTTGTATAGGAGATAGCGAAAATGATATATCTATGATTAAATTTGCAGGACTTGGAGTGGCTATGGGAAATGGTGACGATGATGTGAAATTGGCTGCAGGGTATATTACTGATGATAATAACTGTGATGGAGTAGCAAAGGCTATAGAAAAATTCGTGCTGGGGGTATAAACTTATGATATTATCAGGAAAACAGATTAAGAGTAAGCTCGGCGAAGAGATTAAAATAGAACCATTTGATGAAAAGCAATTAAACCCTAATAGTTATAATCTAAGATTATATAATGAACTTCTTGTATATGAGAATTTAACTTTGGATATGAAAAAAGAGAATACGTGCGAAACTCTAGTTATACCACCTGAGGGGATAGTTTTACAACCTAATAAGCTTTATATTGGTAGAACTATAGAATATACAGAAACGGATAAATTTGTCCCAATGCTTGAGGGAAGATCTTCAGTAGGAAGACTTGGACTATTTGTTCATGTAACAGCAGGCTTTGGAGATGGGGGATTCCGTGGATTCTGGACATTAGAAATTCATTGTATTCAGCCTATAAGAATATATGCTAATATTGAGATTTGCCAAATATATTATCATTCTATAGAGGGTGATTATGATAAATACACAAGTGGCAAATACCAGAATAATAAAGGGATTCAACCAAGCTTATTATATAAGGATTTTGAGAATAAAGTATAGAATGAGGGGGTATACCTATGATAGAAACTAAGCGGCTTTATATAACTTCTGCAACTGAAGCGGATATAGAAACTATTATTAAGTTAGAAAGTCATACGGATAATCGCAGGTTCATATGGAGTGGTACATTCGAGGAACATAAAGCTGAAATTTACGATAAAAACTATCTACTTTTTATATTTAAACGAAAAGAGGATAATTTAATTATTGGATTTGCACTTATTAAATTAGATTTTAAATCTGAAATCTTTGAACTTAAAAGAATTGCTATTTCTCATAAAGGAAAAGGATATGGAAAGGAAGCGCTTGCGGCACTACTTAAATATGCATTTGAAGATTTAAAGAGTAACCGTTTTTGGTTGGATGTATATCCGGATAATGCCATAGGAATTAAGCTTTATGAAGGAATGGGGATGCATTGTGATGGAGTACTAAGGCAGAACTATAAGTCTGAACGAGGTTTTTTGGATCAAGCCATATATTCCATGCTAAAAAGCGAATACTTTTACATTGTCGAAGGGAAAAACAGGATGATATGAAATGGAAATTATATCATAAGCGAGTATTTTATTTCACTATAGTATATAATTAATATAAAGAGATATAATGAGGTCCCATTATAAAATTATAATGGGACAATTTTTATGATAGAAAATATGATTAAGGGAGTATTTTAAAATGAAGAGAATGGTTTTAGATTCAATTAGAAGTGAGTACAATAAAGATATTGATAAGAAAAGAGATTTTAATAAGATTAAAAAGCTTTTCACGCTTAGAGAAAAAAATGACTTTACTTTAGATGATCAAACATGGAACGATTTAGACATGGATAAGATATATGAAAAATTGGATAGAGCTTACAGCAGTCCAGGAGAGGCGGCACTATATTCAATGCTAAGAAATCCTTTAATGGATGAGAAAAGGTTGAAAGTAAGAGGAGGACTTATTCAGTCATTTAAAGAAAATAATAAATTAAGGGAAAGTCTTCAGTGTGTTTTCTTTAACCTCAATAATGATTTTAAAAATTCTTTTTTAGATATGATGGATAACAATCTTATTATAAATAAATCTAAATATTATATTTACACTTTTCTTGGTAAGGTACTACCATTAATAGTAATTATATTTTCAATATTTGTTGATAAAAAGTATCTTATAGTTCTACTTGGACTTGCATCCATTAATATGCTTATAAATAATAACGAAGTAAAGGCTATCAAATCTACTGGTATATTCTATTTAAGAAAAACCATTGTGGCAGCTAAAAAAATTGCAAATATAGATAATAGTGAGGTTACCTATTATAGGGACAAGATAAAAGGAATACTTAAATCTATTAAGGATATAGACAGAGGAACAAAATTAATAGGGTTTGTAAATATGTGGGGAGGGTTTTTCGAATCTCTTTCCGTAATCTTTTTGTTGGAAGAAAGTGCATATTATTCTATATCCGATAAGATAAAAGAACAAAAAGAAGTCTTAATGGATCTTTACTATACAGTAGGAGAATTAGAAGCATTAATATCTATTTCAGGGTATAAGCATAATCTAGGTGAGCAATTTGTAAAACCTAAATTTATAAAGAACGTTGCTTTAAATATAGTGGAAGGAATACATCCTCTTTTACAGAAGGCTGTGAGTAATTCGATTAACATAGAAAATGGAGGGATTGTTCTTACGGGCACAAACATGGCAGGAAAGTCTACTTTTTTAAGAATGCTTGGAGTGAATATAATTTTAGCACAATGTTTTTACTTTGTTTTGGCTAAAGATTATCATGCACCCTTCTTTAATATAGTTTCATCAATTAGCCCGAGTGATGATCTAGCAAAAGGGAAGAGCTTTTACATGGCTGAGGTAGAATCAATTCATAGAATAATTAAAGCTATAGAAAACGATGTTCCCGTATTCTGTCCTATAGATGAAATATTTAGGGGGACAAACCCAATAGAGAGAATTTCTATGTCAGCAGAAATATTAAGATATATAAATAATGGGAAAACTATTTCAATTGTAGCTACTCATGATAGAGAATTAGTCCATATTTTAAAAGAGAACTATGAATTTTATTATTTTAGTGAAAGGGTTGATTCAAAGAAGGGGTTAAGCTTTGATTATAAGATTAAAAGAGGTGTATCTCAAACAAGAAATGCAATTAAACTTTTAGAATACATGAATTATCCAAAAGAAATAGTTAAACAAGCATATAAGAGGGCTGAGATAATAGAAAAAATAATGTAGTTTATAATACATGGAATATTCATTGATTTGGTATATCTTTACTATTCAATGTAAATAGGGTAATATAGCTTTAGATACTTATGAAATTTGATAAAAATAGTTAAGGATTGTCTTCAATTTATGTGAACTTAAGGAGGAATATTGTGAATTTTAATATAGTTTTATTTCAACCGGAAATCCCACAAAACACTGGTAATATTGGGAGAACTTGCGTGCTTACTGATTGCAAGCTTCACCTTATAAAACCACTAGGATTTAGTTTAGACGAAAAACAAGTTAAAAGAGCAGGGCTAGATTATTGGCCGTATTTAGATTTAGAAATACATGAGTCTTATGAAGCACTTAGAGAAAAATATAAGGAGTCGACATTTTACTATTCTACAACAAAAGCTTCAAAATTTCCTTCAGATGTAGAATTTAAAAATGGAGATTTTATAATATTTGGTAGAGAGTCCTCAGGACTTCCAGATAGTGTTCGGGATAGCAATCCAGAAAATTGCATAAGAGTGCCAATGATAAGCAGCACAACGAGGTCTCTTAATCTTTCTAACACAGTGGCTATTGTTACATATGAAGCTCTTAGGCAGATAGGATTTCCAGAGATGAAATAAGTCATATTTAAAAATGATATTTTTTATCTTCCAGAAAGTAGTCAAGGAGGGGTTAAATGCAAAAGATTAAAATAATTACAGATAGTACTTGCGATTTGAGTAAAGACATTATTAGCAAGTATAATATAGAAGTCTTGCCGCTACTTGTGAAAATAGAGGATGTAACCTATAGGGATGGGGAAGATATTAATCTTCAAGAATATTTAAAAAAAATGGAGAGTTCTTACGAGTTTCCTACAACAACTCAAGTAATTCCGCATAGATTTGAGGAGTGTTATAAAAAGTATATAGCAGAGGGATATAAAATAGTTTCTATTCATATGTCCTCAAAAATGAGTGGAACTTATCATTCAGCTTGTGTGGCTAAAGGAATGGTAGACACAGAAGACATCGTGGTAATTGATAGTTTAAATGTTACTTCAGGTCTTGGAATACTAGTTTTAAAAGCCTGTAAATTATGCGAGCAAGGGTATAATATATTTGAAATAGAAGAAAAAATAAAAGAAACTATACCCTATGTAAAAAGTTCTCTTGCTTTTGACTCGTTGGATAATTTAGTTAAAGGTGGTAGACTTTCTAAAACTGCTGGAGCTATAGGAGGACTACTTGGGATAAAATTAATTATAACTATAAAAGATGGTGAACTGGCTGTAATAGATAAAGTTCGCGGTAGTAAAAAAGCAATAAAAACTATTTTAAAAAATTTAGATAAAACTGGAATAAAAAGTGGAGAGACAAGTATTTTACTTAGAGCTAGTGATAAGAATATTTTAGAGAGTTTAAGATCACATATGAATGATCGCGAAATAGATTTTATTGAGTGCGAGGTTGGATGCGTTGTAGGGACACACGCTGGTGAAGGTGCCTGTGGTATATTTTATGTGGAAGATTATTAAGGTTTATTAAAAAGTTTATTATACAAAATACAATTATTAGAGTTATATCTTTTTTAAGATTTGCGTAGATGATAAATAAATAGCGAACTATTTGATATTTGTATCATTGCTATAGAAAAAACAAATAGAAAATATTTAAAAAACATGGTTGTTGTAAGAAAAATAGTATATAATAGAGATAAATGATTGTTAAAAATAAAACTTAATATATAAATGGATGATATTTTAGGGAGATAATTTTAAATTAGAACAATGTTGAATCTTTATAAGTATAAAACATGAAGATTTAACCAATTTAAAATAGCCGAAGGAGTAAGTTTTGCAGCCCATGCAATATGAATCTCTCAGGCACAAGTTACCGAAAATGGACATACCTCTGGAAAGCGAACAGCACCGACGGAGTAAACCTCTCAGGTAAAAAAGACAGAGTATAAAGGCATGGGGCTTTTGTACCTGTCTTTTTTGATGTTATAAAAATTTAGATTATATTGATAAAAAAATAACAATCACCAGTTTTTTTCTCGTGAAGAGTGTTAAGGAGAGGATGAATTGATAGAACCATTAATTATTGTAACCAATAATCCAATGTCAAAAGAGCAATTTGAAAGTAAGTATACGGTAGTATTTATTAAACGGTCCATGATGGATATTTTAAAAAAAGTTAGGAATAATATTCACGATGGCCATAAATTATTAACACATCCTTTAATGAGTAGTGTAAAGCCTAATGAGACACCTTATAGAACCATTTGCATATCGAAAGAGAAATTACGTGAAGTTGATTTGCAATCGTTATCTATAATAGAAGAAAGTATTATGAGTACAGAAAAATTTTTGAATGATTTTAAAACACCGCAGTGGAATGAAAAAATATTATTAGATTTTCAACTAATAGATTACGACATAATACATCATGCATTAAACTAAGGCCGCATGATTCAAGGATAAATGAGGAGGTTTTAATTATGGAACATATTTACGATACTATAATCATTGGTGGAGGCCCTGCGGGATTATCAGCTGGACTTTATGCATCAAGATCAAGAATGGATACTTTAATTATAGAAAGAGCAAAATACGGTGGTCAAGTGACTACTACCGATGAACTAGATAATTATCCGGGTTCTATTGAAAATTGTACAGGAGCATCATTAAGCAAAAGAATGAAACAGCAAGCAGAAGAATTCGGAACAAAATTTGCTAAAGAAGAAATTGTGGAAGTTGAACTTGAGGGAGATATTAAAGTAATTAAAGGTAAGAAAGAAACATACAAAGCTAAAACAATTATAATAGCTACAGGAGCTTATCCAAGACTTGGTGGGTTTAAAAATGAATTAGAGCTAAGAGGAAAAGGTGTTTCTTATTGTGCAACTTGTGATGCTGACTTCTTTACGGAATTAGATATTGCAGTACTAGGTGGTGGAGATTCAGCTTTGTCTGAAGCTATATACTTAGCTAAATTTGGTGAGACTGTTACAGTAATACATAGAAGAGATGAACTAAGAGGAGCTAAATCACTTCAAGAAAAAGCTTTTAAAAACCCGAAAATAAAATTTATATGGGATACAGTAGCAGTGGAAGCTAAGGGCGAAGAAATTTTAGAAGGCTTAGTTCTTAAAAATGTTAAAACAGGAGAGCTTAGTGATTTAAAAGTAGATGGGTGCTTTGTATTTATAGGATATCTTCCAATTTCAGAACTATTTAAAGGAATGATTAATATGAATGATAGAGGCGACGTTATTACAGATGATGAAATGAGAACTAATATACCAGGAGTATACGCAGCTGGAGACATAAGAGAAAAATTGCTAAGACAGGTAATTACAGCAGCGGCAGATGGTGCAATAGCAGCGACTCACGCTGAACATTATATTGAAGAAAAATTTAACTAGATTATAATAAAACATTTATTTGTTTTAATTTAAATGTTTTATATAATATAAATGTCTAAGTAATATATGAATATTAAATTTCATAAAGCTAAACAACCAAAATATTAGGAGGTAATTAATAATGATAGAACTTAACAAAGAGAATTTTGAGGCAGAGGTATTACAATCAGAACAATCAGTATTCGTTGATTTTTGGGGAGATAAATGCGAAATTTGTGTAGAGCTTATGCCAGGGGTACATGCGCTAGAAGAAAAATATTCTGATAAAATTAAATTTGCTTCTTTAAACATTGGTGGAGCAAGAAGAACAGCTATAGGTCAAAAAGTTTTAGGTCTACCAACAATGATTATATATAAAGGTGGAGAAAAAGTTTCTACTATAGCAGCAGATAAAATATCTTCACTTGACGATGTGGAAAACTTTATAAAAAATTATCACAATACATTATAAGTCGGTACTGAAGCTTATAGTAAAAAGCTATAAGCTATTAGATATATACACAATATCATAGGAGGTGAATGTTTTGCGTCTAGAAATTGGAAACATATTTATTAAAGATATTCAGTTTGGAGCAGAAACAAAGGTTGATAGTGGAGTTCTTTATGTAAATCAAGAGGAATTATTAAAAGAGGTTGCTGGAGATGAGAGACTTCAAAGTATTGATTTAGATATAGCAAGACCAGGAGAAGAAGTTAGAATAATTCCAGTAAAAGATGTTATAGAACCAAGAGTTAAGGTTAGTGGTAGTGGTGGAATATTCCCAGGATTTATCAGTAAGGTTGGTACAGTAGGTTCAGGGAGGACTCATGTTCTTAAAGGAGCGGCAGTTATAACTACTGGTAAAATTGTAGGATTCCAAGAAGGAATAGTTGATATGTGCGGAGAGGGAGCTAAATACACACCTTTCTCAAAAACAAACAACTTAGTAATTACATGTGAGCCTAAAGAAGGAGTGTTACAACACGATCATGAAGAGGCTGTAAGGATGGTAGGCTTTAAAGCTGCTATTTATCTTGGAAAAGTAGGGGAAAATATTGAACCTGATGAAGTGAAAACTTTTGAAACATTACCACTACTTGAACAAGTTAAATTGTACCCTGAATTACCCAAAGTAGTGTATGTATATATGCTTCAGACACAAGGACTACTTCATGATACTTATGTTTATGGGGTAGATGCTAAGAAAATAATACCTACTTTTATATATCCTACAGAAATATTTGATGGAGCTATAGTAAGTGGTAATTGTGTTTCTGCTTGTGACAAAAACCCAAGTTATGTACATATGAATCATCCAATAATTGAAGATTTATATGAAAGACATGGCAAGGACATTAACTTTATTGGATGTATTATAACTAATGAAAATGTATATCTAGCAGATAAAGAAAGATCATCTAATATGGTAGCAAAATTAGTTGAATTCATAGGAGCAGATGCTGCTATAATTTCGGAAGAAGGTTTTGGTAATCCAGATGCTGATCTTGTTATGAATTGTAATAAGATAACTGCAAAAGGAGTTAAAACTGTACTGTTAACTGATGAGTATGCTGGACAAGATGGAAGTTCTCAGTCACTGGCTGACTCAACACCGCATGCTGATGCTGTTGTAACTGGTGGAAATGCTAATGAAGTAATTACTCTTCTGCCAATGAAAAAAGTAATCGGTCACATTGAATATGCTGATATAATTGCTGGTGGACACATGGGAAGTTTGGGAACAGATGGTTCTATCTTTGCTGAAATTCAAGTTATAACTGGTGCAACTAGTGAAGTTGGATTTAACAATTTAACAGCTAAAGCATACTAATATAATTTCTTTATTGTGATTTGTTAAAATTAGTTTAATGGTAATTAAATAACCTTAGACGATAGGAAGTAGAAATAAATTAAAATATATAAACGAGAGGATGATAAAAATGTTAGAAGGAAAAAAAGCTATAGTTATCGGAGATAGAGACGGAATACCAGGTCCTGCAATAGAGGCTTGCGTTAAATCTGCTGGAGCAGAAGTAGTGTTTGCATCAACAGAATGCTTTGTCTGAACAGCCGCTGGAGCTATGGATCTGGAGATCCAACAAAGAGTAAAAGACCTAACTGAGAAGTACGGTGCTGAAAACATGGTAGTAATTATTGGAGGAGCAGAAGCTGAAGCATCAGGACTTTCAGCAGAAACAGTGGCAGCAGGAGACCCAACATATGCTGGACCGCTCGCAGGAATTGCACTAGGACTTGCGGTGTACCACGTAGTTGAACCAGAAATCAAAGATCTATGTGATGCTGCAATTTACGATGAGCAGTGTGGAATGATGGAAATGGTTTTAGAAATAGATGAAATAATAGGAGAAGTAAAACCAATTAGAGAAGAATTCTCAAAGTATACGGTTTAATTCCTTAAAGATATTTAGATGATGTACATTAGTATAAACATTAAAAAATTGCCGATTATAAATTAGCTTATATGAAATATAGCTATAAAAATTGTCAGTTCCCGTTAGAAAGGGGGAGAGATACTTGTTAAAAATCATTCATTATATTAACCAATTTTACGCTGGAATAGGTGGAGAAGAAAAAGCAAATATTAAACCGGAGATTAGAGAAGGTGTCGTTGGACCAGGTATGGGATTAAATGGTTTATTAAATAAGGGTGGCGCAGAAATAGTTGCTACTATAATTTGTGGTGACTCATACTTTGCTGAAAACATGGAAGAGGCTCAAGCTGAAATAATAGAGATGGTTAAAAAATTTAGTCCTGATTTATTTATAGCAGGCCCAGCTTTTAATGCAGGAAGATATGGTATTGCTTGTGGTGCTATGGCAACAGCTGTAAAAGAGCAATTAAATATACCAGTAATGTCTGGAATGTATGTAGAGAATCCAGGTGCTGATATGTATAAAAAACAGGTGTACCTAGTTTCAACTAAAAAGAGTGCAGTTGGAATGAGAGATGCATTACCTAAAATGGTATCACTCGCATTAAAACTCGCTAAAGGTGAAGAAATAGGTATGCCATCAGAAGATAACTATATTGAAAGAGGTATCAGGAAGAACTATTTCGCAGAACAGAGAGGTTCTAAAAGAGCAGTGGATATGCTTGTTAAGAAGCTAAAGGGAGAAGAATTTGTTACAGAATTCAAAATGCCTAGTTTCGATAGAGTTGAACCAAGTGATCCTATAGCTGACATAACTAAGGCTAAAATAGCAATAGTTACATCAGGTGGTGTAGTTCCAAAAGGAAACCCAGATCATATTGAATCATCAAGTGCTTCTAAAATATGCAAATATGATATAGAAGGAATAGATAATTTAACGTCTGAAACTCATGAAACAGCACACGGTGGACATGATCCAGTATATGCCAATGAAGATCCAGATAGAGTTATTCCAGTAGATGTGTTAAGGGATTTAGAAAAAGAAGGTAAAATAGGATCATTACACAGATATTTCTATTCAACAGTAGGTAATGGTACAGCGGTTGCATCATCCAAGAAATTTGGAGAAGATACTGCTAGAGAACTAATTGCTGATGGTGTTGATGCAGTTATATTAACATCTACATGAGGAACTTGCACACGTTGCGGAGCAACGTTAGTTAAAGAAATAGAAAGAGCAGGCTTACCTGTAGTTCATATGTGTACTATTACTCCAGTATCGGTAACGGTTGGTGCTAATAGAATAATACCTACAGTAGCGATTCCTCATCCGCTCGGAAATCCTGCCTTAAGCAAGGAAGACGAGTATAAATTAAGAAGAAAATTAGTGGAAAAAGCATTAGTAGCTCTACAGACACCAGTAGACGGTCAAAAGATATTTGAAGATTAATTTCTAGTTGTAATTAATAAATGGATTGGGGGATTTTTATGTCTCCCAGTCCATTTATGTACACACTTAATAATTGTTTTGTACGCACATACATAAATAAGGAGGATGAGTGATAATGAATTTTCCAGTTATAAAAAAGGCATCTTATATTTTAGTTAACACACCTGATATGGTAATTCATAATGGAACAACACAAACGGCAGAGAGGAATTCGAATCCTGATTCAGAGTATTTAAAAGATATTGGAAGTCATTTAAGAGAATTTGAAGAGGTGGTTGCATATGCCCCAAACCAAACATATATAGGGAATATGACTCCAGAAGAGCTGGCTGAGATGCCAAGACCTTGGTACGGAAAAAACACTGAAAATGCAGATAGATTCGGTAAATTTGGAGAAATTATGCCACAAGATGAGTTCTATGGTTTAATGAAAATTTCAGATGTTTTCGAACTTGTATTATTAGAAAATTCTTTTGCAGATAAAGTAAAAGAAAAATTGTCGAGTCATCCACTAATAGCCAGTAAAGTAGAACAAATAGTTGGAGAAAGTTTAGAAAAGATAAATGAACTTGTTGAAAATAGTGGTGCAGAAGGACTATATGAAGGGACAAACCTTGTAGGTTGCGTAAGACGTGCTCACGAATTTGATCCAAACCTTTCAGCTCATTTTATGTTAGAAAACTTAGCTGTTAAGGCTTCAGGAGTCTTAGCTGGACTGCATTTAGTTAACAACTTAGATATACCGATAGAAGATATCGGATATATATTTGAATGCTCAGAAGAAGCTGTAGGAGATATGAATCAAAGGGGCGGCGGTAATATTGCTAAAGCCGTGGGTGAAGTAGTTGGACTTACTGGTGCAACAGGATCGGATATAAGAGGATTTTGTGCTGCTCCAACTCATGCAATAGTTAACGCTGCAGCTCTCGTTAAATCAGGTATATTTAAACATGTAGTAGTTATTGCTGGTGGAGCCACTGCAAAACTGGGAATGAATGGTAAGGATCACGTTAAAAAGGGATTGTCTGTACTTGAAGATTGCCTGGGTGGATTCGCTATTCTAGTATCAGAAAATGATGGAGTTAGCCCGATACTTCGAACTGATGTAATAGGAAAACATACTATAGGACATGGCGCTGCACCACAAGCGGTACTTGAAGCATTGGTACTTGACCCATTAACTTCTATTGGACTTAAAATTACAGATGTTGATAAATATGCTCCAGAAATGCAAACTCCAGATATAACTGAGTCTGCAGGCGCTGGTGATGTACCAACACAAAACTATAAAATGATTGGAGCTCTCGCAGTTAAAAAAGGACAATTAGACAGAAAAGAGTTACCAGCTTTTATTAAGGCACATGGTTACCCAGGATTTGCTCCTACACAAGGGCACATACCTTCAGGAGTACCTATTGTAGGTCACGGTATAGATCGAATTAAAGAAGGCCTTCTAAATAATTTCATGATAATAGGTAAAGGAAGTTTATTCCTCGGTAGAATGACTAACTTATTTGATGGAATATCCATTTTAGTTGAGAAAAACCCAGGAAAAGTAGAAAGTCAAACAGGAATTAGCAAAGATGAAGTTAAGGATATGGTTTCTGACGCAATGAAAGATTTTGCTGAATATTTAATTAATAAAAATAAATAAAATGATTTAACAGTGCCGTAGGTAATGGTAGTGATTTAATAGTACCGCAGGTAATAATTAATTTGTCGCTTAGAAAAGGGGTGTAGATATGAGTGAAGATGCAACTAAACAAATGATTGCTGAAGTTTTTAATGATATAGCTAACGGTATAAAAAGCGGAAAATTTAAAAATAGTGTCAGAATTGGTTTAACTATACTCGGATCAGAACATGGCATAGAAGAAATGGTAAAAGCTGCACAAATAGCTAAAAATAAATATGAAGATTTTGTAATTATTTTAATAGGACCAAAGGTGGATGCAAACTTTGAGATTATAGAAGTTACGACTGCAGAAGAAGGTCATAAAAAGATGACGGAATTACTAGAGAATGGTTATTTAAGTGGGTGTGTTACTCAACATTTTGATTTCCCTATAGGTGTATCTACAGTTGGAAGGCTGGTAACACCAGGTAGAGGTACTGATATGATGTTAGCCACAACTACTGGAACTACATCTACAAACAGAGTAGAAGGTATGGTGCTTAATACAATTTCTGGTATTGCTACAGCTAAAGCTACAGGTATCAAAAATCCAACTGTTGGAATACTTAATTTAGATGGAGCAAGACAAGTTGAGAGGATATTAAAAGAAGTGCAAAGCAATGGATATGATCTTAAATTTGCAGACTCTTTAAGAACCGACGGTGGTGCCATTATGAGAGGGAATGACTTGCTTTTCGGAACACCAGATGTTATGGTTTGTGATTCATTAACTGGTAATCTTTTAGTTAAAACTTTCGCTTCGTTTACCACTGGAGGCAATTATGAGACTGTCGGTGCTGGATACGGACCTGGTATTGGAGAAAACTATACTAAACTTGTAAATATAGTTTCAAGATCATCAGGAGCACCACTTATAGCAGAAGCTTTAAAATATTGTGCTGCTTGTGCGGAAAATAATGTTTTGGAAATTGCAAGAGCTGAATTTGCTAAAGCTTATAAGGCCGGTTTAAGAGAAGCAATAGATAGGGTCATTAAAAAAGTAGAAAAACAAGCTGACGTAGAAGAAGTTTCGATGCCAAAGAAAAAAGTTGTTACATTTGCTATAAATGGAATAGATATACTAGAACTTGAAGACGCATGCAAGTGCTTGTGGAAACAGGGAATTTATTCTGAAAGTGGTATGGGATGTACAGGACCAATAGTTTTAGTTCCTGAAGAAGCTGGAAGCATAGCAATTGAAATTCTAAAAAAAGCTGAAATTATGAATTAAATGATATATGATGTTTTATAAATGGAAATGATAAAGAGAAACTCAAGCTAAAACAATAGTGACAGTTTCTTTTTATTTAACAAAATATTATAAGTAATAATTTAATATTTTGTTAAATAAAAAGTTGCTATTAATAAAAAACTCGTATATAATTTAGCTTAAGTCCTATTAAAACATATTTTACATATATTTTATAGTGAAAGGGTATTTGCTAAATAAGTAACCGTTAACATGTATAAGAAATTAAAAAAATCTATGTATATAAAGAGGATTTTTTTAACTTTTATAGAATATTATATTTGCCAAGTGATAAGATTTTTTAATGATTAATTAATTATTTATAGGGGGTATTATTATGAATAAGAAAAAGGTAATTGCTATACTAACAACGGTGGCTTTAGTTTCAACATTGTTTGTTGGCTGTGGAACAAAAAATGCAGAACCAAAAGCTGAAGCACCGAAAACAGAAGAGAAAGCAGCAGGAAGTGATATTATTATAGGACTTTCTACTGATGAAGGTGGATTAAATGACAAGTCCTTTAATCAATCAGCAGATACTGGGGTTAAGCGTGCCATGGATGAGGACGGTTTCACTTACAAGCCAATTGAATCTAAACAAAAAGAGGATTATAACGCAAACTTAGAAGCATTAGTTGAAGAAGATACAAATTTAACTTTTGCTATTGGATTCCAAATGGCTGATGCTTTGATAGCAGTTGCTGAAAACCATCCTGACAAAAACTTTGCAATTATAGACTCTGTTGTTGATTTGCCAAATGTAGCATCCATTACTTTTAAAGAACAAGAAGGTTCTTTCTTAATGGGAGTTATTGCTGGAAAAATGACTAAAACTAATAAAATTGGATTTATTGGTGGAAAAGATATCGCATTAATAAACAGATTTGAGGTTGGTTTTGCAGCTGGTGTTAAATCTGTTAATCCAGAAGCTGCTAAAGGTTTATTAAGTACAGGTACAGATATTGAGAACTTAGAACCAGGAACATCAGTAAGGTATGCAGCTAGTTTTGCAGACACAGTAAAAGGGACTGAACTCGCTAAATCATTATATCAAGACGGTTGCGATATAGTCTATCATGCTGCAGGTGGAGTTGGTATAGGTTTATTTATAGCAGCTAAAGAATTGAAAGACGCTGGACAAGAGGTATGGGCTATCGGAGTTGATATGGATCAAGCACTTTCTTTACCTGAATATTCTGACGTTATACTCTCAAGTATGATGAAAAGAGTTGATACAGCAACTTATGATCAATCTAAAGCTATAGTTAATGGTACATTCAAAGGTGGTTCAATAACTAATCTTGGATTAAAAGAAAAAGGCGTGGGAATAGCTGAAACATCTAGCGAAAATGTACCAAAAGAAGTTTTAGATGAAGTTAAAACTTTTGAAGATAAAATTATAGCTGGAGAAATAGTTGTTCCAACAAACAGGGAAGAAGCAATGAATTTCAAATTAAAATAATTACTATAAATTATTAGTTACTAATTTATGATTTTCAGTGTACAATAAGAGCTAGATGTTATGCATCTAGCTCTTTCTAAGAATAATGGTAGTTAGAATTATTCAAAAGAAAACACCCCTCATTTGTAGGGGGAAGTTATAACTGCACAATTATAAAGTTTAGCTGGTTTTGAAAGGAGGATGTATATGGAAAAGGTAATCCAAATGAAAGGCATAACAAAAGTTTTCCCAGGAACTATTGCCAATGACAATGTAGATTTCGAACTATTAAGAGGCGAAACACATGTTCTTCTCGGTGAAAATGGTGCGGGAAAAACAACTCTTATGAATATTCTCTATGGACTATATAAACAAGAAAAAGGTGAGATTTATGTAAGCGGTAACTTAGTGAATATAAATACTCCAAATGATGCTATTAAACTAGGCATAGGTATGGTTCATCAACATTTTATGCTCGTACATAATTTTACTGTAACTCAAAATATCGTATTAGGTGTTGAACCTAAAAAAGGCTTTAAAATTGATATGGTAAAGGCTATAAAGGATGTAAAAGAAATTTCGGGAAAATATGGGTTTGCAATTGATCCATCTGCAATTATAGAAGATATTTCTGTAGGACAACAACAAAAAGTGGAGATACTAAAGGCACTATATAGAGGTGCTGAAATTTTAATATTAGATGAGCCTACAGCAGTTTTAACACCACAAGAAATTGTAGAACTTGGAATTATAATTAAAAACCTTGAAAAAGAAGGGAAATCAGTAATACTTATAACTCACAAATTAAAAGAAGTTATGAGTATGAGTGATAGAGTTACTATAATAATGAGAGGCAAAGTAACAGGAACAGTTCAAACTAATGAAACAAGCATAGACAAGTTGGCGGAACTTATGGTAGGAAGAAAAGTTAATCTAACTATAGAGAAAAAGGCTGCTGTGATTAAAGGTGAAATATTAAAAATTGAAAATCTTTGTGCATCTGATCAAAGGGGATTACCTGCGGTAAATAATTTGAATTTAGAAGTATATGGTGGAGAAATTCTAGGAGTTGCGGGAATCGATGGCAATGGGCAAACAGAATTTTTAGAGGTTCTAACTGGACTTCGAAAACCTAAGAGTGGAACTATTACAATAAATGGTAAAAATATATACGGAATGTCGCCAAGAAATATTATGCTAGCAGGGGTGGGTCATATACCACAAGATAGGCATAAAAGAGGACTTATATTAGACTACTCAATATTTGAAAATTCAATACTTGGAATTCATAGGAATTCACCATTTAGCAAGGGTATAGTTATAAATTACACTGAAGTCAGAAAGCATTGTGCTGAACTTATCAGGGAATTTGATATTAGAACGCCAAATGCAGATGTAAGTGCATCATCATTATCAGGTGGTAATCAACAAAAACTTATAGCGGCTAGAGAAATATCCAAAGACCCAGAACTATTAATAGCTGCCCAACCTACTAGGGGCCTTGACGTTGGTGCAATTGAATATATTCACAAAAGATTAGTTCAGGAGCGTGATAAGGGGAAGGCGGTACTTTTGGTATCCTTAGAACTTGATGAAATAATGGCATTATCGGATAGAATTGCGGTAATGTATGATGGTAAAATAGTAGATATACTTAATAGAATCGACGCCACAGAGCAAAAACTTGGTATACTCATGGCTGGTGGTACACTAAGTGAAAAACAGGAAGGAGAAAAAGATAATGAATAAAGTAGGAAATAAAAATAATATTTTTATTAATACAGCAAAGAATGCCCTTAAAGCGCTTGCTTTTCCACTCTTTTCTATAATTGTCTCTATATTTGTTGCTGTGTTCTTTGTAATGTGGGCAAAAGGCTATTCTATACTTCAGTATTTCTCAGCTCTAGGGGATTTGTTTGGACTTATATATAAAGGTGGATTTGGTAATGAAAGAGTAACCTTTGTTACTATTTCAGAAGTTACTCCATTAATATTTACAGGAGTTGCAAATGCGGTAGCATTTAAATGCGGGCTTTTTAACATAGGTGTTGCTGGACAATTTATACTTGGAATGTTGGCAGCAGGATTTGTTGGAACTATTCCAGGTTTAAATCCAGTAATTCATGGGATATTAATTATTCTTGCTGGGTTTACCGCCGGTGGATTATGGGGAGCTATCCCTGGATATTTAAAGGCTAAAGTAGGTACTCATGAAGTTATTAATACAATTATGATGAATTATATAGCTATGGCGTTTGCAAATTTTCTTATACTTAGAACTGGGTTTGGAATTGAAGGTAAAGCAAGTACTGAAACTATACAAAAAAGCGCACAACTGCCTAGGTTCATGTCAGGTAGTGGAGCTAATATCAGTGTATTCTTTGCTATAGCAGTAGCTATTTTTATATTCTGGTTATTATGGAAAACTACTGTGGGATATGAAATAAGAGCGGTTGGTATAAATCCACACGCTGCAGAGTATGGTGGAATTAATGTTTCAAAAAATACTATTCTAGCTATGGTACTTTCTGGTGCAATAGCAGGAGTTGGTGGAGCAACTCATGTTGCAGGTGTCCTTCTTAATGTAAAAGACTTTATGGCACTTCCTTCTTATGGTTTTGATGGTATTGCAGTTGCACTACTTGCCAAGAGTAATCCTATTGGGTGTATCGCATCAGCATTCTTATTTGGAACATTAAATAGTAGTTCTAGAACTCTTCAATTAAATGGAATACCAAAAGAAATAGTATATTTAATACAGGCTATAATTATTATATTTGTAGCTACAGATTATATTGTTAAATACTTCTCTGAAAAGAAAAAGAAGGAGGCGATTGCAAATGAATAGTGATATTTTTATAAATTTGTTAGCGCAAACTTTAAGAATAGCTACGCCGTTAATTTTTGCGGCCCTTGGTGGTATATTTTCTGAAAAATCCGGTGTTGTTAACATAGGACTTGAGGGTATGATGGTAATAGGTGCTTTCTTTGCGGTATACGGAAGCTATAAGACTGGAAGTCCTTTAGTAGGAATACTCTACGGTGTTATAGCTGGTGGGGTTATGGGTGCAATACATGCTGTTCTTAGTATACATTTGCGTGCAGATCAAGTAATTTCAGGTACTGCAATAAATCTTTTTTCTACGGCACTTGCTAGTTTTTTAATATTCAAATTGTTTGAAGGTAAAGGTGGTCAAACGGATATAGTAAAAGGACTTGATTTTAATATACCAGATGCAATTAGGGATATACCATTAATAGGAAAATTTATTTCTGGGCTAAATTGGTTTGTTATTGGGGCAATTATCTTAGTGTTTGTATCACAATATGTACTATATAAAACACCTTTAGGACTTCGAATTAGAGCTGTGGGAGAGCATCCAATGGCCGCTGATACATTAGGGATAAATGTTTATAAAATAAGATATTTGTGTGTTATTTTATCAGGAATGCTTGCAGGCCTTGGTGGAGCAGCTTTATCTCTAGGAATAACTCCGCTTTATAGAGAAGGAATGGTAGCAGGTCGTGGATTTATTGCCTTAGCAGCAGTTATTTTCGGTAATTGGCAACCATTTGGAGCATTGGGGGCTAGTTTATTATTTGCATTTGGATCTGCATTTAATATCTTTGCACAAGGACTTAGCTGGAATTTACCTACAGAAGTATATGAGGTTATCCCATATGTGCTCACAATGCTTGCACTTGCAGGATTTGTTGGTAAAACAACAGGACCTTTAGCCAGTGGTAAGCCTTACGAAAAAGGGTCAAGATAATTTATTAGAAGATTAAAAACTCAGTTTATGTTTTCTGCTAGGGCAGAAGCTTATTCTGAGTTTTTTTATTTGCGGTTTTGGATTAAGGTATAATCTATATTTATATTTAGGGCTATGGTATAATATTTATAATGGACAAAATGAGGTGATGGATAAATGAATATTAATTTTGGTTTGAATTTAATTCAAGAGCAAAAACTAATAATGACACAAGAAATGCAATTGTCTGTTAAACTTCTTCAAATGTCTTCATATGAGTTAGGGCAATATGTGGATAAAGAGATGCAAGAGAATCCGGTACTTGAGGAAAAACAGATTCAAAATAATAAAAATGATGTAAAGGATTTTAAAGAAATAATCAAGTACCTTGATCAGGATGACTATAAAGGGAAAAATTACGGTGTAAAAATCGAAAAAGAAGAAATATCACCTTTTTATTATATTGCCCAGGAAAAATCTCTTAAAGATTATCTTAAAGAGCAAATAGGATTAATAACTGGTGAAACCAATATAATTAATATTTGCAAATATATGGTTGAAAATCTAGATGCAAAGGGATATTTATCTGTGAATTTATCTGATATATGCAATGAAATGGCAATAACAAGAGAAAATGCTGAAAATGCACTTGAAATTCTTCAATCTTTAGACCCACAAGGAATTGGAGCTAGGGATTTAAAAGAATGCCTTAGAATTCAATTGTATATCCTGGGTAATGATGATGAAAATATTTATAAAATTGTAGATGATTATTTAGAGCTACTCTCAGAAAATAAATATACCGATATAGCAAAATTACTAAAAGTTACCACTCTACAGGTTCAAAAATATGCAGATATTATTAAAAATTTAGAGCCTAAGCCATCTAGAGGATTTTATACTGGTGAGACTGTTAAATATATTACACCAGATGCCTACATTAATAAGATAGATAATCAATATTTTATTTCTATGAATGAAGATCTGCTTCCTAAATTAAATATAAATTCACTATATAAAGAAATTATTAAAGATGAAAAAGATGTGGAAGCTGTAGAATACGTAAAAGATAAACTTAATAGCGCAATGTTTCTTATCAAAAGCATTGAACAAAGGAAAAATACAGTGTACAGGGTTCTAGAACAAATTTTATCAGTTCAAAAGGAGTATTTTGATATTGGGGAAGAATATTTAAAACCAATGACACTGAGGATTATTGCAAGTAATTTGGAAATGCATGAATCTACCATAAGCCGTGCAATTAGAGAAAAATATGTTAGTGTAAATAATGGTAAAATTATAAAAATAAAAGATTTATTCACTAATGGAATAGCTTCGGCTGTAGGTGGCGATGATATATCTACAATTAACATTAAAGCCTCTATTAAAGAAATGGTAAATAATGAACTGAAAAAGAAACCGCTATCAGACCAAATCATTTGTAATCGATTAAATGCAGAAGGGATGAATATTTCAAGAAGAACTGTAGCAAAATATAGAGAAGAACTTGCAATTAAAAGCTCAAGTAAACGAAAAAGATTTTAAAAAAAGCATATACAATGGTTTTGTTAACAAAATGTTAATATATTTTTTCAAATACTAATTTAAAAAAGTTAGTATTTGAGTTATACTATAGGTGGGAGCAAAAATTGTATGCTGGGACTCAGAAAGTCCAGAGAGGTGTTTAAGTGCAAGAGATATTAAAATTACAGCAAAAGGTAGTGCCAGAATTAATAGAAGTTTTACAAAAACGGTATAACATACTAAGGACCATATATTATAATCAACCTGTAGGACGAAGAATCCTTGCAAGTAATTTGTGTATAGGGGAAAGAATAGTAAGAAATGAAATAAATTTTTTGAAGTCTCAGAATTTAATTGAGATTAATGCATCAGGTATGTTTGTGACAACAGATGGAGAAGAAATAATAAGTAAGTTAAAAGATTTTATTCGCGAAATTAAAGGGTTGTCTAAAATTGAGGGATTTATTGAGAAGCATTTAAAGCTTTCACAAGTTATAGTTGTTCCCGGGAATGTAGAAATTGATAAAAGTGTACTTAAAGAACTGGGTAAGGCAGCTGCTAGTTATGCAACAGGGATTATAAAAGATAATACTATAATTGCATTAACAGGTGGATCAACAGTAAAAGAAGTTGTAGAAAATTTTCCGAAGATAAACAAATATAATAATATTTTAGTTCTTCCGGCTAGAGGCGGTATGTCTAGAGATGTTGAAATTGAGGCTAATACCTTAGTTGCAAGGCTTGCAAACAAAATTTCTGGTAATTATGAATTACTTCATGTACCTGATAATTTGAGTAATGGTGCACTGGAAACTATATTAAATGAAAAAGGCATAAAGGACATAATAAGTAAAATTAAAAATTCTGAGGTGCTTATTTATGGTATTGGTATTGCTAAGGATATGGCTAACAAAAGAGGTTTATCAGAAGATATTATAAGTGATTTGGAAAAACTTGGAGCAGTAGGAGAAGCTTTTGGCCATTACTTTGACGAATCAGGAAAAATAGTTTATTCCACACCTACCATCGGTGTGAAAAACGAAGATATTAAAAATATCAAAATTCTAATTGCAGTAGCAGGTGGAAAAAGTAAAGCCAGAGCTATTATTGCAACTGAAATTAATGCATCAAGTACAGTTCTTATAATTGATGAGTCGGCTGCAGAAGAAATTATAAATATTATTGAGAAAAGAGAGTAAACTATATAATGCTTTGATTTTAAAAGAGTTATATATTTACATATAATTATTTTTAAAAAAATTAGGAGGTTTTGTCAATATGATAAAAGTAGGTATTAATGGATTTGGAAGAATAGGAAGAAACGTATTTAAAGCACTAGTTGCAAACTACGGTACAGAATTACAGGTAGTAGGAATCAATGACTTAACAGATGCTGCAACATTAGGACATCTGTTAAAATATGATTCACTTTATGGTAAGTTTAACGGAACTGTAGTAGCTAAAGAAAATTCAATAGTTGTTAATGAAAATGAAATTAAAATATTTGCAGAAAAAGAACCAAAAAACATTGATTGGAGTTCTCTTGGAGCAGAAATAGTAATAGAATGTACAGGATTCTTTACAGATGCTACTAAAGCAAACGCTCACGTTTCTGGAACAGTTAAAAAAGTAATTATATCCGCACCAGCTAAAAATGAAGATATAACAATAGTTTTGGGTGTTAATGAAGAAAAATATGATGCTGCAAAACATAACATAATATCAAATGCTTCATGTACTACTAACTGTTTAGCACCTTTTGCTAAAGTTTTAGATCAAGAGTTTGGAATAGTTAAAGGTCTAATGACTACAATTCATTCATATACTGGAGATCAAAGATTATTAGACGCTCCACACAATGACATGAGACGTGCTAGAGCAGCAACTGTATCAATGATTCCAACTACTACAGGAGCAGCAAAAGCTGTGGCTTTAGTATTACCACAATTAAAAGGAAAATTAAACGGATTCTCATTAAGAGTTCCAACTCCAACAGTTTCATGTACTGATTTAGTTTGTGAACTTTCAAAAAATATTACTGCTGAGCAAGTAAATGCAGCATTTAAGAAGGCTTCTGAAACTACAATGAAAGGGATTCTTGGATACTCTGAAGAACCATTAGTTTCCATTGATTACAGAGGAGATGAAAGATCTTCTATAATTGATGCAATGTCAACTATGGTTATTGGAGATAACATGGTTAAAGTTGTTTCTTGGTATGATAACGAATGGGGTTATTCAAATAGATTAGCGGACTTAACTAAATTTGTTGCAGACAAATTATAAAATTCAATTTTTTTTTCATAAAATTTAATTTTACTATAAAACTGTAAATATAATATGGAGGTCTGGTTTTATAGTTACTCTATGGAACCAGGCCTTTTTAAATATAACATTACATTATATTAGAATATAATGTAATGTTTACCACTAGAATTTCTCGGATTTAGTATAATATTATTATAAGCGTAAACCGTTTTATATCATAAAACATATGAGAGGAGAATGTGTATGCAATTAAATAAAAAAACAATAGAAGATATCGAGGTTAAAGGCAAAAAGGTTTTAGTGAGATGTGATTTTAATGTGCCATTAAAAGATGGGGAAATTACAGATGTAAATAGGCTAGTAGGTGCAATGCCTACCATAAACTATTTAGTTAATCATGGTGCAAAAATCATTTTATGTTCACACCTTGGAAAACCAGGTGGAGAGGCAAAAGCTGAGCTTTCACTAGCGCCAGTTGCTAAGAAATTAACTAAAATGTTAGGGAAAGAAGTAGTTTTTGCCGCAGATCCAAATGTAGTAAGTGATAGTGTTAAATCATCCGTATCAAAAATGAAAGACGGAGATGTTTTACTATTAGAAAATACAAGATATAGAAGTGAAGAAACTAAAAATAGTGAAAAATTCTCTAAAGAGTTAGCGTCCCTTGCAGATATATTTGTAAATGATGCATTTGGATCAGCTCATAGAGCTCATTGCTCTACAGTTGGAGTAACGCAGTTTATTGAGACTTCAGTATGTGGATATTTAATTCAAAAGGAATTAAAATTCTTAGGTGAAGCAGTAGATCATCCTGTTAGACCATTCGTTGCAATTTTAGGTGGAGCTAAGGTTTCAGACAAAATAGATGTTATTGCTAATTTACTTGAAAAAGTAGATACTTTAATTATTGGTGGAGGAATGGCTTATACATTCTTAAAGGCCGGTGGTTACTCTATAGGAAGTTCACTAGTTGAAGAAGACAAGGTAGAATATGCTAAAGATATGATGCAAAGAGCAGAGGCAAAGGGCGTTAAATTTTTAATACCAGTGGATCATATTGTAGCAGATAGATTTTCATCTGAGGCAGAGCCAATAACTACTAAAGATCAAAATATTCCAGATGGGTATATGGGACTTGATATTGGACCAAAGACTTCTGAAATATTTAAAGGTGCTATAAGTATAGCTAAAACTATCGTTTGGAATGGACCAATGGGAGTATTTGAATTCGTTAATTTTGCGAAGGGTACTACTTCTGTAGCGGAGGCTATGTCAAAAGTCGATGGAACTACTGTAATCGGTGGTGGAGATAGCGCAGCTGCTGTTAATCAACTAGGATTTGGAGAAAAGATGACTCATGTATCTACAGGTGGTGGAGCATCCCTTGAATTCTTAGAAGGTAAACTTCTACCAGGAATTGAAGCACTTACAAATAAATAAATAAATAAATATAATATTGGGAGGGGTTACAATGAGAAAAGGTATAATTGCAGGAAATTGGAAAATGAACAAAACTGTAGCTGATGCTATAAGTTTAATGGAAGGAATAAAGCCGCTTGTTAAAGATGCAACATGTGATGTTGTTGTTTGTCCTACATTTTTATGTTTAGATGCAGTAATAAAAGCAGCTAAGGGAACAAATATAAAAGTAGGAGCTCAAAACATGCATTACGAAGAAAGCGGAGCTTTTACAGGTGAAGTTTCACCAGGGATGCTAAAAGACATGGGCGTTGATTATGTTATAATAGGACATAGTGAAAGAAGACAGTATTTCAATGAGACTGATGCAAGTGTAAATAAAAAGCTTAAGGCTGCTTATAATCATAATATAGCACCGATCCTTTGCATAGGAGAAACTCTTAAAGACAGAGAAGGAAATATTACAGAAAGAGTGCTTGAAAATCAAATAAAATTAGATTTAGATGGACTTACAAAACTACAAGTAGAAAACTTAGTTATGGCTTATGAACCAATTTGGGCTATAGGTACTGGTAAAACTGCAACTGCAGATCAGGCTAATGAAACAATTGGTTTTATTAGAAGAGTAGTTGGAGCTATGTTTGGTACAGATGTATCAAAAAAACTTAGAATTCAATATGGCGGTTCAGTTAAACCATCAACTATAAGTGAACAAATGGGTAAATCAGATATTGATGGTGGATTAATTGGAGGAGCTAGCCTCAAAGCAGAAGATTTTGCAGGTATAGTAAACTATTAAAAAATTTTAGTAAACCGACCTACATTAGAGAGTGGACCCACAATAGTGGGTTAACCCGCTGGTGTGGGTTGTTTATAACATATGGATAGATAGCTATATGTAATGTTTATAAGGAACAATGGGTGGGAGGACAAAAATGCAAAAGAAACCAGTAATGTTAATGATTTTAGATGGATTTGGAATGTCAAATAATATAGATGGGAATGCAGTGATTGCAGCAAATAAACCCAACTATGACAGTATAATAAAAAAATATCCAAGCACAAAATTAAGAGCAAGTGGACTTGACGTAGGACTACCAGAAGGTCAAATGGGAAATTCAGAAGTTGGTCATTTAAACATAGGTGCTGGTAGAGTTATATATCAAGAGCTTACAAGGATAACAAAAGAAATTGCTGAAGGAAACTTCTTCAAAAATACTGTTTTTACTGAGGCTATAGATAAAGCTATAGAGTCAAATTCTTCGATTCATCTTTTAGGATTATTATCTGATGGAGGGGTTCACTCTCATATTGATCATTTAAAGGCACTTATAAAGCTTGCTAAGGATAAAGGCGCTAAGAATGTTTATGTTCATGCTTTTTTGGATGGAAGAGATGTTCAACCGGGTTCAGCACTAAATTATATATCAGAACTTGAAGAATATATGAATGAAATAGGGATAGGTAAAATTGCTACTGTGTCTGGTAGATACTATGCTATGGATAGAGACAAGAGATGGGAGAGGGTAGAACTTGCTTATAATGCTATTGTCTTATCTAAGGGTGAAGAGAATTCATCAGCAATAGAAGCAGTTAAAAGTGCTTACCACGATAACAAGACGGATGAATTTGTTCTTCCAACTGTTATTATGGAAAATGGTAAGCCTGTGGCAGCTATAAAAAATAAGGATAGTGTAATATTCTTTAATTTTAGACCAGATAGAGCAAGAGAAATAACTCGTGCAATAAATGATAGAGAATTTCTTGGGTTTGAAAGAGAAGCACTAAACTTAAATTATGTGTGCATGACACAATATGATGTAACAATGGAAGATGTAACTGTAGCATATACATCAGATAAATATAAAAATACGCTAGGGGAATACGTTAGTAGCATAGGCAAAAAACAGTTAAGGATAGCTGAAACTGAAAAATATGCTCATGTGACTTTCTTTTTCAATGGTGGTGTTGAGGCTCCAAATACTAATGAAGATAGAGCTCTTATACCATCACCTAAAGTAGCCACCTATGATATGCAACCTGAAATGAGTGCATATTTAGTTACTGAAGAGTTATTGCAAAGGCTTGACTTAGATGAATATGACATGATCATACTTAACTATGCTAATCCAGATATGGTAGGACATACAGGAGTTTTTGAAGCGGCTAAAAAGGCTATAGAAACAGTAGATGAATGTCTTGGGAAAATTGTTGAAAGTGTTCTAGGCAAGGATGGAACTGTATTTATAACTGCAGACCATGGTAACGCGGAGCAGATGATCGACTTTTCCTCAGGCAAACCTATGACAGCACATACTACGAATTTAGTGCCATTTACGTATGTTTCAAACCATGGTAAAGGACTAAAGGAAACTGGCATATTAGCCGATATTGCTCCAACTATTCTAGATGCTATGGAGGTTCCTGCACCTAAGGAAATGACAGGGCAATCACTAATAACACAAAGTTTACACAAATAGGGTTATTTTAATTTAACTTAGGAAATAATAACAAAGAAAAAAAATTTGGAGGTATGAAGTTATGAAAAATTATATTGAAATTATTGATGTATTTGCAAGACAAATATTGGATTCGAGAGCATTCCCAACTATTGAGGTTGAAGTTACACTAGAAGATGGTACAATGACAAGAGCATCAGTGCCATCAGGTGCATCTACTGGTATATTTGAAGCAGTTGAACTTAGAGATGGAGACAAAGATATATATAATGGAAAAGGTGTTTTAAAAGCTGTTGATAATGTAAACAATGAAATAGCTGATGAAATAATTGGAATGAATGTATATGATCAAGTAGCTATAGATAAAGCAATGATAGCTCTTGATGGAACAGACAACAAGGGTAAACTTGGAGCTAATGCAATGCTTGGAGTATCACTAGCTTGCGCTAGAGCGGCTGCAGAATCATTAGGACTTGGATTATACCAATACATTGGTGGAGTGAATGCTAAGGTTCTACCAGTTCCAATGATGAATATTATAAATGGTGGAAGTCATGCTGATAATAATGTAGACTTACAAGAGTTTATGGTTATGCCAGTGGGAGCAACTTCTTTTAGCCAAGCGCTACAAATGAGTGCAGAAGTTTATCATTCATTAAAATCATTATTAAAAGTTAAAGGGTTATCAACTGGTGTTGGTGATGAGGGTGGATTTGCTCCAGATTTATCATCAAACGAAGAAGCTATAAAAATTATAGTGGAAGCGATAGAAAAAGCGGGATATGCTCCAGGAAAAGATATGTTTATAGCTCTTGACCCGGCAGCTTCTGAATTCTTTGAAGATGGAAAATATAATTTAGCTTCTGAAGGAAGAAAATTAACTCCAGAGCAAATGGCCGATTACTATGTAGAACTAGTAAACAAATATCCAATTATATCTATTGAAGATGGAATGGCTGAAGAAGATTGGGATGGTTGGAAATACTTAACTGATAAAATTGGAGATAGAGTTCAATTAGTTGGAGATGACTTATTTGTAACAAACACTAACAGATTAAAAATGGGACTTGAGAAGAAAGTTGCAAATTCAATTCTTATAAAATTAAACCAAATAGGTACAATAACTGAAACATTAAATGCTATAGAAATGGCTGAGAGAGCTGGATTTACTGCAGTAGTTTCGCATAGATCAGGAGAAACTGAAGATTCATTTATAGCAGACCTCGTTGTAGCTGTGAATGCAGGACAAATTAAAACTGGTGCTCCAGCTAGAGGAGAAAGAGTTGCTAAATATAACCAGCTATTAAGAATAGAAGAAGAATTAGAGGAAGCAGCTGAATATAGAGGCATGAAAGCATTTTATAACATCAACAAATAGTGAGTTTTATTAAGGGTATAGTTTCCATAGACTATACTCTTATATTATATTTGTAGTACTATGGAATTCTTAGTGAAATTGTGTTAAACTTAATTGAATAAATAGGGGGTGTACATATGCATAATTTTTTAATGGTTTTAGAGGTTTTATCTTCAATTGTTATAATTGTATCAGTTATGATGCAACCAAGTAAATCAGATGGCTTAAGTGGCCTTGTAGGAGGAGGCGGCGGAGCTTCTGAATCTCATTTCTCGAAAAACAAAACAAAAACATTGGAATCTGTAATGGTAAAAGTTACAACAGTTGCAGCAGTATTTTTTGGTATAACTACAGTGATGTTAAATTTAATTAAATAATATAATTATCTAACTCATAATAAAATAGATATTTTAAAATACACCGCAGTTTATTTAAAAAAATTTAATAAACTGCATTTTTTTTATTTATTTAAATTCTAATGGTATAAAGGTAATATAAATGATAAAATTGTATAAAGTAATCTATGTTATTAGAGGTGAAAGATGATGAGTGAATATAGGTCTAAACTACAAAGTAAGGATATGGATTTTCTTTTTGAGGGAATCTTAAGTCTTCAAACAAAAGAAGAGTGCTATAGGTTTTTTGAGGATATATGTACTATAAATGAAATTAAAGCATTTGAACAAAGATTACAAGTTGCAAAGATGCTAGCAGAAAAAAGGACATACTTGGACATAGCAAGTACTACTGGGGCTAGTACGGCCACTATAAGTAGGATAAACAGATCACTTAATTATGGTAGTGATGGATATAAGCTTATATTAGGACGTTTGAAGTAGATCAAATAATATATTTATTATCATATGATTACAAATTGTGATAAAAAGAGACTGTTAACATATATTCACTCAACTTAACTATTATTAAGCGAGTGGGCATAAATTAACTGTCTCTTTTTTATAAATTGTTTAAGTTCTCAAAATTTGTGATATAATTATAGGTATGTTTGTAGTTAAATAGTAGTAATGCTAAATGTAGTTAGTATTACTATAATATATAAGGAGTGGTTTCATGGATTTACAAAGTTTGTTAAATAAAGAGCAATGCGAGGCTGCAATAACAGTTGAGGGACCGCTTTTAATACTAGCCGGTGCAGGATCTGGAAAAACCAGAGTTTTAACTTATAGAATTACTCATATGATACAAGATTTAAATATATATCCATCGCAAATTTTAGCTATAACTTTTACTAATAAAGCAGCTGGTGAAATGAAGGATAGGGTACGTTCGCTTGTAGGAAATATAGCAGATAATATGTGGATTTCTACCTTTCATTCTAGTTGTGTTAGAATTCTTAGGCGTGAGATAGATAAACTAGGATATAATAAAAATTTTACTATTTATGATAGCTATGATCAAAAAAGTTTGGTTAAACAGTGTACAAAGGAACTTAATATAAATGAAAAAGATTTAACAGATTCAGAAATTTTAAATAAGATATCAAATGCTAAAAATGAACTTATTTCTCCAGAGAGATATAAAAAAGAAAACGAACATGATTTCAGAAAAAATAAAGTCGCTGATGTTTATCTTCTTTATCAAAAAAAGATAAAAGCTAATAATGCGCTCGATTTTGATGATTTAATTTTTAAAGCAGTAGAACTTCTTAAAAATAATAAAGAGGTTTTGGACTTCTATCACTCTAAATTCAAGTATATTATGGTGGATGAATACCAAGATACTAATAAAGCACAATATGAGCTCGTAAAGTTATTAGTAGATAAAAATGAAAATATATGTGTAGTGGGGGATGATGACCAGTGCATCTATGCCTGGAGAGGAGCGGATGTTACTAATATCTTAGATTTTGAACAGGATTATCCAACGGCAAAGGTGGTTAAGCTTGAGCAAAATTATAGATCCAAAGGAAATATACTTATGGCAGCTAATGAAGTCATAAAAAACAATTCCCAGAGAAAAGATAAAGCCCTAAGGACTGAAAAAGATCTTGGAGAAAAAATAAATCTATATAGAGCTTTTTCAGATAGAGACGAAGCCAATTTTGTGGCAAATCAGATTAAAACGATTATGAAAGAAGAAAATAGAAGCTATAAGGATTTTGCAATCTTATATAGGATGAACTCCCAATCTCGTATTTTTGAGGAAAGTTTCAGGAAAAATTTAATTCCCTATAAAATAGTAGGGGGATTGAAGTTTTACGATAGAAAAGAAATAAAAGATATAATGGCATATTTAAAAGTTATTAATAATCCACTTGATGATATTGCTTTAAAAAGGATTATAAACGTACCTAAAAGAAATATAGGTGATGCAACTATAGAGAAGGTTCAAGATTTTGCAACTAGTATAGACCAATGTTTGTATAGTGCAGTTTTAGATGTGGATACAATACCAACACTTACAACTAGAAATATATCATCTATAACTAAGTTTGTTAGCATTATGAATAGTTTTATGGCTAAAAACGAAGAGGTGCCTGTGTCTGAACTTATTAAGTCTATTTTAAATGATACAGGATATTTAAAACACTTAGAAAAATCCAAGGAACCAGAGGATGAGAGCAGGGTACAAAATATAAAGGAGTTAGTATCAGATGCAGTAGAATTTGAAAAAACTTCAGAAGATAAATCACTATTAACTTTCCTAGAAGGAGTTAGTTTAGGTTCAACAACTGATGACCCAGATGAAACCTCCGAGACTGCGGGAATGATGACGGTACATAGTGCCAAAGGGTTAGAATTTCCGATAGTATTTATGGTAGGTATGGAAAATGGCTTATTCCCAGGTATGTCTTCTATAAATAACCCTACTGAAATGGAAGAATCAAGGCGTCTATGTTATGTTGCTATAACAAGAGCGGAAGAGAAGCTTTATATAAGCTCAGCTGAGAGCAGAATGGTGTTTGGAAGAATTGTCGGGTATCAACCTTCTGATTTTATAAGTGAAATCTCTCCAAATTTAAAAGAAATTGTTGTGGGAGCTAATAATAGGTCTGTGGAGGTATTAAGAAGAAAGAAAACGAAGGCTGCACCAGCGTATAATCCTCATGGCCTTTTAAGTCATCCTGGCACAGAAAATAAAACATATGTAAATGATTACCTTTCCGTTACTACGCAAGAAAATAGTTTAGGGCAGAAAAGCGAAGGTGATATAAATAACACAGCTACTGTAGGTAGAAAAGTTAGGCATAGTAAATTTGGAATAGGGACCATTGTGTCAATTTCAAATTCTAGTGGTGATGCATTAGTTTCAATAGCTTTTGATAATATGGGAATTAAAAAATTGGTATTAAATAAAGCACCTATAGAAATGTTATAGGCAATGTTGGGTAGAATAACTAGTGAATGCACTAGTTATTTTATTTGGTATAGTGAAAATTTGTAATGGAAAGGAGAAAGGCTAATTATTGGAAGGCCTATTAATTTATATGAAGGTAGAAGATAGAATTAAGGAAATTAAAAAGGTAATTAAATTTCACAGTGATAGGTATAACAACGAAGATATTTCAGAGATAACAGATTATGAATACGACACATTAATGCTTTCGCTTAAAGAAATAGAAAGTGAACGCCCAGAACTTATCACCTTAGATTCCCCAACTCAAACAGTGGGGGGAGTCGCTAAAAGAAAAGCTGGAGTACTCGTAAAACATAATGTCCCAATGCTCAGTTTGCAAGACGTATTTTCAAAAGAAGATGTGTATTCTTATATAAATAAAATGATTGAAGAACTTAATGATCCAACCTTTGTTGTTGAACTTAAAATAGATGGCTTATCAATGTCCCTGCGTTATGTTGATGGTAAATTAACAGTAGCTGTGACTAGAGGGGATGGAATAATTCAAGGTGAGGATGTTACCGAAAATGCTAAAGTAATTGCAGACGTTGTAAAAAAACTTAAAGATCCTGTTCCTTACCTTGAAATTCGTGGTGAAGTATATATGGCGAGTGAAGCCTTTAATAAGGTCAATGAACAGCAAGAATTATTAGAAAAAAAGGTATTTGCCAATCCAAGGAACTGTGCTGCAGGAACACTCAGACAGTTGGATAGTAAAATAATAAAGGAAAGAGGACTATCTCTATTTATTTTTAATGTTCAGGATGCCAAAGGAATTGAATTTAAGTCTCATATCGAAAGTTATGAATGGTTAAAAAAGCAGGGAGTAAAAGTTATTGAGAATTATGTAAAGTGCAAAACGGCTGATGAAGTGTGGAATGCTATACAATATATAGGTGAGCAAAGGGGAAGCTTAGGGTACGATATTGATGGAGTTGTTATAAAAATTGATAACCTTAAAGATAGAAAAGCCCTTGGAAACACCTCGAAAGCACCTAAATGGGCTGTAGCCTATAAATTTCCTCCAGAAGAAAAAGAAACAAAATTAATTGATATTGAAGTATCAGTAGGAAGAACCGGAAGAATTACTCCTACAGCAATATTCGAACCAATTCGTTTATGCGGAACATCAGTATCCAGAGCAATTCTTCACAACCAAGATTTTATCGATGATTTAGATATAAGAATTGGAGATATAATTGTTGTATATAAATCAGGAGAAATTATACCTAAAGTAAAGTCTGTAGTGAAAGAAAAACGTACTGGAAAATTGGATAGATTTAACATACCTGGAATTTGTCCGGTATGTGGGACGCCAACAGTACGTGAAAAAGATACGGCCGATATTAAATGTACTAACCCTAGTTGTTTGGCGCAATTAGAAAGACACATGATTAATTTTGTTGGGCGAAATGCTATGGATATAAAAGGTTTTGGGGAAGCGTATATTAAGGAACTTATACGCAGTGGATATATCAAAAATATTGCGGATGTATATTCATTGTTTAATTACCGAGAGGAACTTATAGAACAAGGGATAATAGGAAAAGAAAAGAATACAGATAAACTACTCCAAGCTAT
>NZ_JBNMNU010000002.1:0-95864 GCF_051278035.1 Clostridium sp. | reverse complement strand
TTGATATTAAGTTTTCTCTATAATATCCAAACTCTTCATATATTCCATTTAATATTTCTATTAAATTCTTTCCCTTTGACTTATAATAACCAGCTGCTTCACATAAAAGCATAGAAGCTATTACTGCATCTTTATCACGAACGAAAGTTCCAGCAACGTAACCGATGCTCTCTTCATATCCAAACACAAATTCATAGCTATTGTCTTTTTTGAAATCATTGATTTTGCCACAAATATTTTTAAATCCTGTTAGTACGTCAAAAGTTTCTACGCCATATTTTTTTCCTATAGCTCTACCTAAATCTCCTGTTACTAAGGATTTAACTATAGCAGCATTTTTAGGAAGTGTACCATTTTCCTTCATTCCTTCTATGACATATTTTATTAATATAGCTCCTGTTTGATTACCGTTAAAGGCAACATATTCACCATTTTTATCTCTAACCATTATGGCAAGTCTATCACAATCTGGATCTGTAGCTATTAATAATTCCGCCCCTTCTTTTTTCCCAAGAGCCTGTGCATATTTAAAGGCTTTTACATCCTCGGGGTTTGGGTATCCAACTGTAGTAAAGTCTGGATCTGGATTTTCTTGCTCTGGCACTACTATTATATTAGTAAAGCCTCTTTCCTTTAATACTCGACGCACAGGCATATTTCCCGTGCCATTAAGTGGGGTATATACAATTTTTATGTCCTTATCTACGTTGTCTCTTATGCTAAGTCCCTTCACTTTTCCCATATACTCATCGTCCATCTCTTTACCAAGCATTACTATTAAGCCTTTTTCTTTGGCTTCTCCCATGTCCATAAGTTTTATAGCACTAAAGTCTGTAATCAATTGAATTTTATCCGTTATCCCCTTTGCTGTAGATGATAATATTTGAGCACCATCTTCCCAATATACTTTGTATCCATTATATTCTTTAGGGTTATGGCTTGCTGTAACTACAATTCCTGATGCGCAATTTAGTGTTCTCACTGCGTAGGATAATTCTGGTGTAGGCCTTAATTCTTCAAACAAATAAGCCTTTACTCCGTTTGCTGCTAAAACCTGAGCTGCAGTAGTCGCGAATTCTTCTGAAAAGTGTCTACAATCATAAGCTATAGCAACGCCTCTATCCATATATTCTTGTCCGTATCCTTTAATGTAATCTGCAAGCCCTTGAGTTGCTCTTGAGATAATATATATATTCATCCTATTAAGTCCCGCACCTAATTTTCCACGTAATCCTGCAGTTCCGAACTCTAGGTCCATGTAAAATCTATCTTGAATTTCCTTATCGTCCTCTGATATTGACCTTAATTCTTCACGGGTCTTTTCATCAAAAGATTCGTTACTTACCCATTCTTCATACTTTTTCATATAAGTCATTATATCTCACACCTTTCTATGTATCTATATTTATTATACATTATTTTCTATGTATTTGAAATGATTAAATATATTTTTTTCCTTTATATTGATAATTTGTAACATTGTTTAATTCTAATCATATAATGTATTATGCTTCATTAATGCCACTGGAGACGGATAATCCTCCTAATTTATTTTTGTGAGTATATTTTTAAATATTTCATATTTTTTATTTATTTATTTATATGCACTTCTAATGTCATTAATGAAGCTGAATCAATGGGGACGGTTAACAACTGTTTTGCCTTAAGCGAAAAGTTATTAACCGTCCCCATGTTGTCCCCTGACTTTGCCCTGACTTTCTCACCATAATAGTCGGTAAATTTGAGTAGTGCAAAAGCAGATTACTATGGCAATTATTGTCGGCATTACTACCGATAATATTGTCCATTTTATACTTCCGGTTTCTTTTTTGATAGTCCATACTGTTGTGGCACAAGGAAAATGTAGTAATGAGAATAACATGGTGTTTATTAATGTTAGGTATGTCCAACCATTATTAAGCAAGATTTCCCTTAACTTACCTATGCTTTCAAACTGAATCATACTTCCTTTGGACATGTATGCCATCAAAAGAATAGGTAGTACAATTTCGTTTGCCGGGAATCCTAAGATAAAAGCTATCAATATGAATCCATCTAATCCTATGGTACTGGCAAAAGGTGCTAGAAAGTTTGCTGCATGAGATAATATGCTTAAATTTCCCACCATTATATTTGATAAAATATAGGTTATTGCACCAGCAGGCACAGCTACTACAACTGCTCTGCCGAGAACAAACATGGTTCTGTCAATTATAGAGGTATATAGCACTCTGCCTATTTGCGGTTTTCTATAGGGTGGAAGCTCTAGTGTAAAACTAGATGGCATTCCTTTTAGTATTGTTTTTGATAATGCGTAGGAGGTAAGTAAGGTAATTCCAATTCCTATAAGTACTAAAAGTACTACCATTAATGCTGCTATTATAGAGCTACTAGTCTTTGAAAAACTTACTCCTACAAATACCATGGATAATGCTATAAGGGTTGGAAATCTTCCGTTGCAGGGCACAAAATTATTGGTTACAATTGCTATTAGCCTCTCTCTTGGAGATTCTATTATTCTGCAAGCAATTACCCCTGCAGCATTGCATCCAAAGCCCATACACATGGTTAGTGCCTGTTTCCCATGACAGCAGGCTTTTTTAAATGCATGGTCTAAATTAAAACATCCTAGGAAGATATCCAACGTCCTCGAGGAGAGTAAATATGGGGAAGAATATTGCCATAGGCGGAAGCATTACGGATACTACCCAGGCAAAGGTTCGATATACTCCTAGTACTAAAAGGTTATTTAGCCATAGAGGAACTTGTATATAGCTAAATAATAAACCAAGCTTTGCTTCTATCCAGAACAAATATTTTGCTAAGAACTCAGATGGGTAATTTGCTCCCTGTATTGTAAGCCAGAACACCACTGCTAGCATTAGTAGCATTATGGGTATACCCGTTCTTTTAGAGGTTATTATATCATCGATTTTTTGCTGAGATAATAATCTCTCAGTGTCCTTCACAACAGTTTTTTTTGTTATATCTTCTGCTTTTTCATAGATGGATTCTACAATGGTGTCTCGTATATTTTCATCATTTTCTGCTCTAAATTTTTTAGATTTCTCTATAACTTCCTTCATTTTTGCATCATCTTTTAAGTTCAATAATTACACCTTCCTATCGATTGGTACCTGAGGCAAATTTACTCTTTCATGTTTTTAAATCATATCCCAAAAATTTACTTATAGAATTTATAAGCGAGTCATCTCCATCTAAAAGTCTTAGAGCAAGCCATTTAGCATTAATTTTATTCATAAAAATTGAACTTAGCATTGGGGTAAGTATCTGAAGTTGCTCTGTTATTTCTGTTGGATACAAAATTTGCACTGGACAAGTTTCAATTTTATTTTGGCACAAATTATATATGGTGTCTTTCAAATTATTCATGCCTACATTACTCCTTGCAGTCGTTGGTATAACCGGGATTCCAAGTTCTTTTGGTAGGCCTTCTATATCTATTTTTATATTTTTACTTTTAGCCTCATCCATTAGATTTACACACGCAACCACATTATCTGTAATCTCTAACACCTGCAAAAGCAAGTTTAAATTTCTCTCAATGCATGTGGCATCCAAAACCACCACTGTTACGTCTGGCTTTCCAAAACATATAAAGTCTCTAGCCACAACTTCTTCTACAGAACTTGCAAGAAGCGAATAAGTACCTGGTAAATCTACAATTACAAAGTCCTTACCTTTATGAGCATATTTACCTTGAGAGTTCACAACCGTTTTACCTGGCCAATTCCCTGTATGCTGATGCAGTCCGGTTAGTGAGTTAAAAACTGTACTCTTGCCTGTATTGGGATTTCCCGCCAGAGCAATGACACAATCCTCTTCCTTTAACTTTTCCACATTAAAAAGATCCTTTAGCCCTTGTTTGGTGCTAGCACTATGAGTTAATCCCATTATTTCTTCCTCCAATAATTTCAAAGGTGATCCTCTAAAATTTTTTATATTTTCATTAAGGATCGGTAAGTTTTGCCGTAATCTATAAGTCTTTTACCATAATATTTTCAGCTTCATCATCTCTTAATGCGATACAAGTATCTCTTATGAGATATGCAGTAGGATCTCCAAAGGGACTGCGCCTAAGCACATATATAATAGTGTTTGGTACTATTCCTAAATCCAGCATTCGCTGTCTTGATAATCCTTTTGAAAGAAGTTCTACCACTCGAACTTTTTTCCCTAGTGCTATCTCTGTTAGTCTTAATGATAGGTTTTCCATTTTTCACCATCCCTTGCAAGGCCTTAGGCCCATTATTGTAAATAACAAGTCAAAACATACTCTCTTACCGGCTTGTTATTTCTTTTAATGCGCCTTTGCTTTATATTATGAGGTTGAGGCTGAAATCGCTACTTAAAATTTAAAAATGCCTAAGTATATTTCTATACTTAGGCATTTTTGATCTTTAAAGAAATTTTGCTATTATTGCAGGTCCTCATATATGATTTTAGATACTTGTGCAATATTTTTTGCTGCCTCCGGCATGTTTTTTGTAAAAACCGCAAGGATATAAGGCTCTTCATCATATACAATGGCCATATCATTTACGTATCCAGCATAGTTACCAATTTTATGAGCTACAATTTCATTTGGAATATACTTGTCTATTCTATCGTGGTACTCTGTTTTTTTCATATTCTCAACGAGACCGCTGTAGTATTCATTATTGTCTGGATTTAAATATAATCTTTCTAATATTTTAAATGAATCCATTGGTGTAGTGTAATTCCCCTTAAGAACTAAAGGATGTCCCGTAATTTTTTCAATATATGCATGTCTGTTCTTATTTCCTACTTTTCTTAAAAGCATATTTATGGCTATATTGTCCGAATACCTTATTGAATAATCACTTAGTTCCTTAATCGGAATAGGTTTACTTAAATCCGTTTCTTGAAGTCTTCCTGCACCACCTTCAAAATCTAATTTTCTATATTTTAATTCTTCATTTATATCAATTTTTTTATCCTGAATCATATCATAAACCAGCATATTTATAGGTACTTTTACCGTACTAGCGGCTAGAAATAGGTTGTCCACGTTTATTTCGATGGATTTTTTAGACTTTATGTCGTAGTAAACCATCCCGAACTTATCTATATCATCACCTACGAATGCTTTAATTTTTTTTTCCAAATCAACCAGTTGTTGTTTGATTTTCAAATCCTCATCCATCTTAATTTGCTTTGCTACTAATAACTTCTGATGTTCAACTTCGGCTTCAGCCTTAGATTTAGCTGCTTCATCATCTACGATTTGAGATGTTGCCTCAATATTAAAAGATGTAGAAATTGTAGGAACACTTGAACTAGCAAGCGCCTGCTGTTTACTTATAAAAAGTGTTGCAAAGAAAACCATTACCACTGCTAGCAAGAGTACTACATCTTTATCTTCCATCATCTAAATCGCTCTCCTTAAGATTTAATTACTAATATGCCATGCCATTTTAATCATTGTGCTTTAATTACAATTTCTGAATTTATTCTTATAGTTACATTATACCTTACATTTCCTTAAAATAATGTATTTTTTTATTTATAGATAAATAGTTTGGGTAAGCTGGAAAATCTGGGGACGGTTAACAAGTAATAGAACTAATGTATTGACTAGAAATATGAATATCATCTCAAAACCTAGGCAAGAATTGAAATAAAACTAATGAAAAGAGGTAATAATTAATGGCAAGAAAAGCAAGATTAAAAGCTGGCGACGCTATATTTCATATTATGTGCAAAAGCATAACTGAGGTAGATTTATTCAAGGATTGCGAAGATAAAAATAAGTATTTATCCCTTATAAAGAAATATAAAACTCTCTATAATGTTAAAATTTACGGGTACTGCCTTATGAATAACCATGCACATCTATTAATTGATGCAAATGGTGCAGATATATCAAAAGTCATGCATGGAATAAATTTTTCATATGCCATGTACTTTAATAAGAAACACAAAAGACAAGGCCCTCTTTTTAAAGATAGATTTAAGAGCAAAATAGTTGATAATGATAAGTACCTTAGGGCTGTATCATTATATATACATAATAATCCTACAGACATTGGTGAATTTAAGGATTGTCCTGAAGAATATACTTTTTCTAGCTTAGGAATATATATTGGGAAAAAGCGAGATGCTTTCAGAATCGTTGATTATGATTTTGTTATGGACTTTTTTGGTGATAATCTTAAGAAAGCAAGAAAAAATTACTGTAATCATATTTTAGGATGCACAGATGAAAAATGGAAAGAAGAAATTGAATTTGAAGATGAAACAACTGATTATAAAAGTGAAAGGAAAATACTTTTACGGAATTTTAAAAGTGACAATATAATAGAATTTATAGCCATAAAGATGGGTATATCAAAGATTCTTTTGCATATGAAACACAATAGAAAGCTTGTAATAGCGCGGGCGTTAACCGTTGTTCTAATGAGAAGTTTATGCAATTTTAAATCCAGCGATATCTGCAACGTACTTGGAAACATAACACAAGCTCGAACATCGAAATTATGCACCATTGGAGTAGAATTAATTTTATCAGAAAAAAAGTATGAAAATATTATTAATGAGTTTATTGAATATTACGCTTAAAAATTATTTGTTGTAATAGTAAATACCAATTGTTATAAGTAAAATTTTTCACTTTGTTCCTTATCTGTTTTTTTACTTAATAAAATTGGACAAACCTCTGTATAATAAAATTGGCTTGTCCATTAATCACTACAAACAATTAAAATAAGTTATGAATACATGAACTAAATAATGAAAGGTATACCCTCTACTTAAAATCTAATATTCACTAAAGGTAAAACAGTTGTTAACCGTCCCTTCTTATTTTAACCGTTTTTATCATCGTCTTCTAAAGACGACCACTACCCTGCTGCCCACACCCTCTTTACTTTCCACTTCTATACTGGCTTTATGTAGGTTTAATATATTTCGTACAATGGTAAGTCCTATTCCTGAGCCCTCCATTTCATTTCTACTCCTGTCCCCTCTATACAGCCTTTCGAATATATAAGGTATATCCTCCTCTTTAATTCCAACTCCTGTATCCTCTATCGTGAGTATCACTTTTTCATCCATCTCTCCTAAAGTAGTATTAATTCTTCCTCCGTTTGGTGTAAATTTAACTGCATTTGAAAGTAAATTAATAATTACCTGCTTTACTTTATCGTTGTCGCCTAAAATGTTATATTGTTTGCTGGCGCTAAATTTTAATGTCATGTTGACATTCTTATTTTCTGCTATTATTTCAAATTCCTTTACAACCGATACGACTATATCTTTTAGAGATATTTGTTCCATATTTAACAGTGATTCTTCGCCTTCTACTTCTTTTAAATTATTTAGATTGTCTATAAGCTTTCCAAATCTAATAACTTCCTCATTGAGATAAGCTAACCTTTCATTGTCTACTTTGATAATGCCATCAATCATCGCTTCAAAATTATTTTGAAGAATATTAAGTGGAGTTCTAACTTCATGGGATATGTCTGATACCAATCTTTTTCTAAGTTCATCATGATTCTGGAGCTTTTCCCCAAGGGTATTGATGCTTTTTCTTAAGTCTTCGAGTTCTATAATGCTGCTCTTATCTCTTGCCTTTTCTCGATAATTTCCATTTGAGAGATAAACTGATATCTTTGAAATTTCCTTAAGAGGAGTAGAAAATTGCTTCGAAATAAACAAACTAATTATTATTGTTATTAAAATTGAAAGCGCAACACTTAAAATAATGCTCTCATTTATCGTGGTTTTGAAATCTACATCTTCTTTGGATAATAGTACTGAAGAGTATTGCCCTATTTCTATGTAACCTATTATTTCATTGTTAACTTTTATTTCGGAGGTACTTGTAGAATATACTCCCTCATTTTCGGCGTGCATATTATCGCTTGTGTTATTAAGTATGTCAATAGGATTCATTCCCCACACCACTTTATTGTTATCATCTCTAAGCGTAAGGCAATAGTTACTCATATAAGCTTCATGTAGTATTTCTATTCCTGTATCTTCATTCCACTTACCATCTTTTTTATAAACTTCCTCTAAATATTTTACTATCCTAGTATTCCTCTTATTTTGTATTTCGACTAAATACTTATCGAAGGTTTTTGATATTGTTATATTTACAAAAAGTGTAGATATAAAGAGTGCTAGTATAGCAGTACCTACCAAAACAATACTTAATCTTTTTCTTATGCTTTGCATAATTTAAACACCGCCAAATTCATAACTCTTTCCTTACTTGGTAGCATTAAGTCTAATGTAACTAAGTTGAATTTTATTTTCTCTGACACTTTTTCTTCATCATCAATGATCAATATATTGCTCACGTTTAATTTCTCCTTTTTAAAAGTATTTCGATTAAGTGCAATAATTGTTAACCGTCCCCAACATTTCATTTTGATTTAAACCCTAATAATTTTTAATCGTCCCCAAGCATTTTCGCCTTACCTCAAGCATAAAATACATCATGAGGAGTTGATAATGTGAAAGTTACATTCTGCGAAAAAAATAAATGGAATGATGCTGTCATTACTATGATAACTGAAACTCATCCTAATATAAAGGTATCAACTAAAAAATGTATTGGCAAGTGCCACCGATGTAAGTCTCGTCCTATAGCTATGGTAGGCAAGAAAATATTAGTTGGTACAGATGAAGAAAATTTATATGATATCATAATTACCAAATTGTTAATCCCTTAGATAGATAAAAACAAAGTATATATATTGTATAAAGTTCATTCAGGATACTTTATACAATATATATACTTTTTATCTTACTCGTCTACCTCTTATAAAATCCTGTCTTGTCATGGCTGAAATTTTGATTACATCTCCCGTGTGAGGAGAATGGATATACTTATTATCCCCAATGTAAATCCCTGTATGTCTAGGGTTATTGGAGCTTCCAAAGAAAACTAAATCTCCTGGCAAAAGATCACCCTTAGATACTCCTACACCACTTCTTACTTGATCACCGGTGCTCCTTCCTATTGATACTCCAAAATGCTTGTACACATATTGCGTAAATCCTGAACAATCAAAACCTGTAGAAGGTGATCTTCCAGCCCATAAATACGGTGTGCCCAGAAATGCCGTCGCATAGGATATTACAGAGCTTTGAGATACATTAGTCGCGCCTCTTGAAGGTGCAATTTTATACGATGATCTATTAATTGATACGCCAGTGCTCCCTATCTCAGCTGGAATAATATTTTCTTTGCTATTTAGCTGCGTTATTAATTTCTTTTGTGCCTCTTTAGAAGCCACTACTTTATCTAACTTTTGCTTGTTTTCATCTTGCAAGCTAAGTAATACTTCTTTTGTCTTATTTAGACTTAGCTTTGTTTCATTTAGCTTAGTAGTAGTTGCATTAAATTCACTAATTACTTTTTTATCAAAATTCATGATAGTTCTTATATTTTCTATTCTTGATATTAGGTCAGAAAAATCCTCTGAACTGAGAATTAATTCGGTATAGCCATCAGCTCCATTCATATACATAGTTCTCATTCTACTATTAAACAATTTTTCTTGACTTTTTACCTTGTTTTCTACCTTTTGTATATCCAATATAGCGATTTTTATTGCCTTTTCATTTAGAGTTATTTGAACTTTATTTTCTTCTGTTTTAATAATATTTTTTTCAATTTCATTGTCAAATTGCTCTATTTTCTTTTCAATTTTTTCTCTTTCGGTTTGAACTTTAATTAATGAATCCTTCTGCGGTTGTAATATCCCACTTGTTGGAGTGGCTAATACCGTTACATTCAAAGTAAAAACTAAAGTTATCACTACTGCCATATTTTTTAGGGCATTCCTCATTTTTACATCTCCTTTGTTATTCCAAGATTCATAAGTATTTTGAACCCTAAGCAGTTAATTCAAATTTCCCCGAAACATTTTCATTAATAACATAGTAGCATCTATTTTCATCAATTTTAACGTATATCTCCATTGATTTTATATCCTTTTGAAGCTTACCTCCTTCCCTCCAAATTTTCTTAACCTTTTGTTCTAAATCTTTAAGAGTAACCTCCTTCCCATAAAATTGTATGATTTTATTTGATTTCATGTAAATCTTCCCCCTCTTTTTGTTTTACTTATTATTACATTTATGTATTATTATATCATAAATATAATTTGTTTAACATATACTTTATTAAATTATATATTTTTTTATTCTTTAATAAAAAGAGAGCTTTGATTTTCATGTCACAACCAAAGGCACAACCAAAGGGACGGTTAACAACTTTTTAGCCTAAAGCTTAAAGTTATTAACCGTCCCCATTCTTTCCCCACTATTTTACCTTAAACACTCACTCCAATTAGTCTTTAAGAACTTCTCCTCAATTTCAGAACTCGGAAGAGGCTGGCTGTAGTAATATCCTTGTATTTGATTGCACCCCATACTTTGCAGCAAATCGATTTGTCCTTTCGTTTCCGCCCCTTCTGCAATAACATCCAATCCAATTTTCTGTGCAAGTTGTATTATTCCATCTACAATGGCTTTTTCTCTTTCATTGGTAACAATGTTGTCAATAAAGGACTTGTCTATTTTGAGGGTATTTATAGGTAACTCCTTTAGATAACTAAGAGAAGAATATCCCGTTCCAAAGTCATCTAAGGCAATATTTATACCCAAGTCTCTGATGACAGTAAGAAGTTTTACACTTTTCTCAAAATTCTTAAGCAAAATACTTTCTGTAATTTCTAGTTCCACAAACCTTGGATTAACATTTGTTTCTACTATAAGTTTTTTTAGGGTTTCTTCAAATCCATCATTCTCTAGTTGAATTGAAGATAAGTTTATTGCAATAGTATCATATATATATCCTTTATTTTTCCATGCATTGTTTTGAATATACACTGTTTTTATAATCCATTCACCCATAGGAATTATTAGTCCGCTTTGTTCTGCAATAGGTATAAATTCTACTGGCGAAACTTTGCCCAGCTCAGGACTTTCCCATCTTAAAAGTGCCTCAAATCCCTTTACTTTATTGTTTATAATATCTATCTGTGGTTGATAATAAATTTCAAGCTCATTCCTTTCTAATGCGAGCCTAAGTCCCTTTTCTATTTCCACACGTCTCACTACTTCTTCACTCATGCTTTTGTTGAAATAACAATATTTCGATTTGCCATTGTATTTAGCATTGTACATCGCGGTATCAGCACTTCTAAGAAGTGCTGAGCTACTCTTACCATCTTGAGGAAATACTGAAATACCAATGCTTGCTGAAGTATATACATCCTTATTTTCTATACTTATTTCACAGTTTAGTAAGTCTTGTAGTTTTTCACAAAGATTGCTTATATCTGAATAATCCTGAACATCCTTCATCAAAATAAAAAATTCGTCGCCCCCTACTCTTGAAACAAGGTCTCCTTTTTTAATGGATTCTTTAATAGATATTGCAACATTTTTTAGTAATTCATCTCCATAATCATGCCCTAAAGTATCATTAATTTCTTTGAAATTATCTAAATCAATAAATAATACGGCAATTCTAGTTTGTTTACCTTTAGCCTTAATAATCTCGCTTTTAAGGGTATTAACAAATAATCTTCTATTAGGTATTTCTGTTAATATATCATAGTATTCTAATTTATTAATTTTTTCCTCATAATTCTTTTGCGCTGATATATCTGTAACGGATCCTGAAATTTTAGTTGCAACGCCTTTTCTATTTCTTAGGCACTTGCCTCTAATTAAAATCCATTTCTCTCCTCCACCATTATACATAATTTTCACCTTACTCTGGTAATATAATGTCTTACCACTAACGTGATTTTTGAAATCGCTTAATGCAATTTTTTTATCTTCTTCCACCACTAAACTCATTAAGTCGTCTAAAGATACTATAGTATCTTTATCATATCCAGTAATATCATTAAATTTATTTGAAGAAAAGAACACTTTAGTCATAAGGTCGACTTCCCATATTGCGTCGTTAGAGCCTTCCAAAGCTAATTTATATCTTTCCTCACTTTTTTCAATTATTGCTTGTTTTTCATTAAGTTCATCATATTGAGCCCTTAACTCTTCTTCTGCAGCTATTAATTGCTCATGAGTAGCTTGAATTTGCTGATAATTTTCCTTCAATTCCTGGGACCATATCTTACTTTTTTTGCTAAGTTCTTTTACCAAAAAATATATTATCACGGATGATATAACTACATAACCCCATCCCTTAATTGTTTGTATGCGTGACATTAGAGATTTACTCTCGACAACACTATTTAAAATTCTATCTGAGAATGACACCCAAAGTCCACCAATTAAAGCATAGCCTATCGTTACTTTAAGAGGGATTTTTTTAAGCCCCATATCATCTAGAAAAAATGAATCAGCTTTAAATATTTCATCTTCATTTTCTAAGTCTCTGTTTACGGTCTTATTTAAGTCAACTTTTTTGCCATTCACCTCGAGCCCTCCTATTATAAAACGATTCACAAACTTTTACATAATACCTTTAATTATCGTCTTATCTCAAGTTCTATTAATAGTTTTTTACAATATTTTTTATATTTTTTAGATTTTCTTTTTAACTTACATTTCGCTTACAATTACATTATGGTTAATTATTTATTCATCCCCTTGACATTTTTACCACATGCGTTATAATTAATATTAATATAATATTTTAATACTATGAAGAGAAGAGTAAGTTAACGCACATTTACAGAGAGAGAATAGAATTGCTGTAAATATTCTTAAATGTACCTAGCTGAAGACTACCTCTGAGTGGCTTTAACAAAGCCCGGTAATTACGTTATAATTATTAAGTGGTTTATTTTTGTAAACAATTTGGGTGGAACCGCGGGAAATTATAATCTCGTCCCTTTTCTATAAATAGAATTGGGATGGGGTTTTTTGTTTTGCAAAAAATTAGAAAGGAGCAATATATATGATAAATATTACACTAAAAGATGGTTCAATGAAAGCCTATGAATCTGGAATAACTGTATTTGAAATTGCAAAAGACATCAGTGAGGGACTTGCAAGAGTTGCTTGTGCCGGTATGCTGAATGATAAAACTGTGGATTTACGTATGAAAATCACTGAAGACTGCGAGCTTAGTATATTAACTTTTGATAGCGAGGAAGGCCAAAAATCCTTTAGACACACTGCTACTCATATTTTAGCTCAAGCAGTAAAAAGATTATTCCCAGCTACTAAACTTGCCATCGGACCTGCTATAGATGGAGGCTTCTACTACGATTTTGATAAAGATGGTTCTTTTTCTTCTGAGGAAATTATAAAAATAGAAGCAGAAATGAAGAAAATTGTTAAAGAAGATTTACAAATAGAAAGATTTGAACTTCCTAGGTCTGAAGCTATAGCTTTCATGACAGATTTAGATGAAAGTTTCAAAGTTGCATTAATTGAAGATTTGCCTGTGGATGCTATTATTTCCTTCTACAAACATGGAGAATTCACAGATCTTTGTGCAGGACCACATTTGATGTCTACAAAGTATATTAAAGCCTTTAAATTAACTCAAGTTGCAGGAGCTTATTGGAGAGGTAGCGAGAAAAACAAAATGCTTAGCCGTATCTACGGAACTGCCTTTACAAAAAAATCCGATTTAGTTGCTCATTTAGAAAGAGTTGAAGAAGCTAAAAAAAGAGACCATAACAAACTTGGACGCGAACTTAAATTCTTTACAACTTCTGATGTTATAGGTCAAGGTTTACCGCTTCTTATGCCTAATGGCGCAAGGGTAATTCAGTTATTACAACGTTTTGTTGAAGATGAGGAAGAAAAAAGAGGCTATGTTATTACTAAAACTCCTCTTATGGCTAAGAGTGATTTATATAAAATGTCTGGGCACTGGGATCATTATAAAGATGGAATGTTTATCCTTGGTGATGAATCTAAAGACTCAGAAGTTATGGCACTTCGCCCAATGACATGTCCATTCCAATTTACAATTTATAATGCAGATCAAAAGAGTTATCGTGACCTTCCAATTAGATACGCTGAAACTTCAACATTATTTAGAAATGAATCTTCAGGTGAAATGCACGGTCTTATAAGAGTACGTCAATTCACTATTTCTGAAGGTCATCTAGTTGTTAGACCAGATCAATTAGAACAAGAATTTAAGGATGTTGTAGCTTTAACTAAATATTTCATGGAAACATTAGGATTACAAGATGATATCACATACAGATTCTCTAAAGGGGATCGAAACAATAAAGAAAAGTATATTGATAATCCTGCTGCTTGGGAAGACACTGAATCCAAGATGAAGGAAATATTAGACCACTTAGGAATAAACTATGTAACAGCTATTGATGAAGCTGCTTTCTACGGACCTAAGCTTGATCTTCAAATCAAAAATGTTCATGGTAAAGAAGATACTATAATCACTGTACAAATTGACTTCGCACTACCTGAACGATTCGACATGACTTATGTTGATAAAGACGGAGTTAAAAAACGTCCATATGTTATCCATAGAACTTCTATTGGTTGCTACGAGCGAACACTCGCAATACTCATAGAAAAATATGCTGGTGCTTTCCCAACTTGGCTTGCACCACTTCAAGTTAAAGTATTACCTATTTCTGAAAAATATCATGATTATGCAGATTCGGTAGTAGCAAAGCTTAAAGCAGCTAATATTAGAACTTCGGGAGACTTTAGGGCAGAAAAAATAGGATACAAAATTCGTGAAGCCCGTAATGAAAGAGCTCCATTCCTTCTAATAGTTGGTGAGAAAGAAGAAAATCTAAATCAAGTTTCTGTTAGAAGCCGTAAAAATGATGATGAAGGTGCAATTGAACTAGATTCCTTTATTGCAAGAATTAAAAATGAAATAGAAACTAAACTCCTATAATAATAAACGCCAGTACAAAATTTTGTACTGGCGTTTATTATTTTTACTTTTAAATTTTAAAAGAGCTCTTTAGTGATACTATTCTGTTAAAAACTAGCTTACCTTCCGTTGTGTATCTAGAATCCACATTGAAATATCCATGTCTAAAGAATTGGAATTTATCTTGTGGTTTTGACCCCTTCATATTTGGTTCTATAAATCCCTGTAAAATTTCAATGGAATTAGGATTTATCTGATCTAGGAAGGTTTTTCCTTCACTTTTTTCTTCGTCTAATATTAGTGGCTCAAATAATCTAAATTCTGCTGGCAATGCATTTATTGCATCTACCCAGTGAATTGTTCCTTTAACTTTTCTTCCTGTAAATCCACTACCACTCTTAGTCTCTTTATCATAAGTACAGTGAAGTTCTAATACATTCCCCTCTGAATCTTTAATAATGTCATTACATTTTATAAAATATGCTCCCTTAAGTCTTACTTCATTTCCAGGAAACAATCTAAAGTATTTCTTTGGCGGAATTTCCATAAAGTCTTCTTGCTCTATATATATTTCTCTTGAGAATGATACTTGACGAGTTCCCATTGATGCATCATCTTGATTGTTCTCAATTTCAAGCATTTCCACTTGTGCTTCTGGGTAGTTTGTAATAATTACCTTAAGTGGTCTTAGTATCGCCATAGTTCTATGTGTTTTTGGGCTTAAATCTTCTCTTATAAAGTGTTCTAGCATTTGGCCATCTACAATACTGCTAGCTTTTGCCACTCCAATTTCTCTGCAAAAATTACGTATTGATTCCGGTGTATATCCACGACGTCTTAGACCCGCTATAGTTGGCATACGCGGGTCATCCCAAGCATCTACAACTCCATTATCTACTAATTGTTTAAGGTTTCTTTTGCTCATTACAGTGTTAGTTATGTTTAATCTTGCGAACTCAATTTGCCTTGGTTTTTTCTCCATTTCGCAGTGGTTTACAACCCAATCATATAGTGGACGATGATCTTCGAATTCTAGTGTACAAATCGAATGTGTAATTCCTTCTATAGCATCCTCTATAGGATGAGCATAATCATACATAGGATAAATACACCATGTATCTCCTGTATTATGATGGTTTGAATGAGATATACGATAAATTATTGGATCCCTCATATTTACATTAGGAGAACTCATATCAATTTTAGCTCGAAGAACTTTTTCTCCGTCGACAAATTCACCTTTTCTCATACGGTCAAATAAATCAATATTTTCTTCTACAGTTCTGTTTTTGTATGGACTTTCTTTTCCTGGTTCCCTTAAAGTACCTCTGTACTCTTTCATCTGCTCAGCAGTTAAATCGCAAACATAAGCATCACCTTTTTTTATTAATAATAGAGCACGATCATACATCTCGTCAAAATAGTCTGATGCAAAAAATAAATCATCCCATTTATATCCAAGCCATTTCACATCTTCTTTTATAGATTCAACATACTCTGTATCTTCTTTAACTGGGTTAGTATCATCAAACCGTAAGTTTGTCTTACCCTTAAATGCATCTGCTAGTTCAAAATTTAAAATAATTGATTTTGCATGCCCAATATGCAAATATCCGTTTGGTTCTGGTGGAAATCTTGTAATAATTTCCTTGTGCTTTCCTGTTTCCAAATCTTCAACAACGATATTTCTTATAAAATTTGATGAAACGGTATTGTTTTCCATATTTGTCACCTTCCTCTTAATCTAGATTACGTGTAATAGATATATTACAAATGATCTAGATGTTAAACGCAATCTACCTCACTTGTTAGTTTTGTCTATATTGTATTAAATATATCACAAAAGTAAATTTATTTCAATAATCATGCAAGTGCAGGCGATTTTGTAACTTGTCACTTGCCACATGGGTGGCACCAATGTTATAATTGGAGTGAATATAAAATTTAGAAATGCTTAATATAAAATATAATTATTTTAGGAGGTTTTATTAATGGAGATTGTTATTAAAATATTAAATGAACAAGGGCTACATGCAAGACCCGCTTCTATATTTGTAAAAACAGCAAACAAATTTAAGTCTAATATCACTATTCTACACGGCGATGATGTTGCTAACGCCAAATCAATAATAAACATAATGAGCTTAGGTTTATCCAAAGATGAAGAAATTAAAATAGTTGCTGAAGGCGCTGATGAGGTTGCAGCTATTGAGGCTTTAAAAGCCCTTGTAGAAAGTAAATTCGGAGAAAAATAGAAATAACGCTTTCAAAAATACGGTAAGCCAAACTATCTTTAAAGTTTAGCTTACCGTATTTTATAGGTTAATGATTGTTTTGTTTCTCCCGCTATTTTTAGCTATGTATAAATTTTTATCTGCTTTACCAATAAGTTCATCAATAGAAATGTATACATTTTGAATTGTATAAGCTCCGAAACTTGATGTTATTTTAATTTTTATATCATCATACATAAAAATGTTTTCTTCTACACGTTTCCTAAGTTTTTCTATTACATTAAATGCTTCATTCCCATCAGTATTTCCTAGAACTATTAGAAACTCTTCTCCACCATATCTTCCTACCCAATCCGAACTACTCCTTATAGCAGTTGACATAATTTTTGCAAAATCTTTTAACACCCAATCCCCAACAACATGCCCATAATTATCATTCACGTCTTTAAAAAAATCTAAATCTGCCATAATTACACATAAGGGCTTGTTTTGTGTATTGCTATCGTTTACATCTATCATAAGTCTTTCATTAATATATCTTCTGTTGTATATTCCTGTAAGTTCATCCCTTATAGCCACATCATTCATGTCCTCTATTAAATTTTGAATGTTATAATCGCTTTTTTCATTTTTCATTATGCTTGATGTTTGGGATATATCCTTAATCATCTCTACAATATATGTACTACTTTCTATAGTTACTGGGGATGAAATAATAAGTATAAGTTTTCCCTTAACAAACTCCACTTTAACAAAAGTATCATTTTCTATAAAGGCCCTCATGGAAATACAGTCACTACAGTATGCATCTTTTCCACATAATCCATAACAATTATCTGTTACTAATTCTGTTTTTGCCTCTCCAATACTTACAACTTTTTTATTAATTGGATCTACAATTCTTATACTATCATATAGGTTTTTAAACAATGACAATCTCTCTTTCACTATTTCCAAAATTTCCACAGTACCACTCCTTATACCACTTAGGCGCACAGATTTTTTTATCTTATTGCACTGTCTTTAACTAATTATTTATTATATATATAATTTAACTTGAATAAAGTCAAAATGCTATTTCTAAAAGTGTCTATTCGCTGGGCACTAGCTACCCATTAGCATAATTAATAGCTTCGTAGTATGCGTCTGGCAAACAATTTTCAATTAAGTTAAGCTGTTTTGATATTTTTGATACTGCGTCCCATTGTCCCTTTTCATATGCTTTAATTAAACTGAATAATTTTGTATATTTATTATTGTTAACTCCATTCAAAGTATCTTTTACTTCAGTTGGCAGTAGCAATTCTTGAAGTAATTGCTCTAATGGCCTATCTAAAAGTAAATCTATCATAGATAACATCCCAATTAAATAAGCATTAAATGAGTTTATTCCCGTACCAATTTCACTAGCAATTAATTCAGAAAACCTTGCCCTAGTTAAAGAATTTATAACTATAATTTCAGGTTTATCCTCAGCTAAAGTTTGAAAAGCTACTAAATATAGCCATTGCTTTACTTCTTTTTCTCCAATTAATGCCAGTGCTTGATTTATTGATTTTATTTCACTTCTAAAGGCATAATTAGCTGAATTTATTCGTTTTAACAGTTTGAAAGATAAAGATAAATCCCTCTTTATTAGGTTTTCTATGCTGTCTATATTACAGCTATCTCTATTAATTTCTTTCAATATTTCAAGGTAAATATCTTTATTTTCTGATATTCTTTTTCCTTTCAATATTAAGGGTTTGCTAAAATAGTATCCTTGAAAGTATGTATATCCATATTCAACAGCCTCATTGAAATCTTCAATAGTTTCTACTTTTTCTGCAATGAACACTATATTTTCCGAGTTAACCTTTTGAATTACTCTTTTTCTTTCATATCCCTTAGTTATTTGAAAATCCACCTTAATAATATCTGCAAATTCTATAAGTTTTGTGTATTGGCTAGAATAAACAAAATCATCTAGTGCTATAATATACCCTTGTGCCTTCAGATTTCTACACAACTCTAATATTTCCTGTGTAGGCTTTATATCCTCCAGTATTTCTATTATTACTGATTTGGGTGATAATACTGTAAAAATATCCGATTTTAATATGTTCTCAGTAAAATTTATAAATGCTTTTTTATGCCCTGTCACATTCTCAATACCCATATTTATAAAAGTATTTTTTATAACATCTATGGTTGCCAAATCACCATCTTCACTTTGATATCTATTTTGCTCACTATTTCTAAATAGTAATTCATATCCAAATAATCTATTGTATTTATCAAGAATTGGTTGTCTCGCTAAAAAAACATCCATATTAATCCCCCTAAGCAAACATATTTCTTTATGTTATAACTATAACTCATTTTTAAATAACATAAAAAGACTTATTTTTATTAACATATATAATTATATCAATTATATTTACCACTTGCAATTAGCAGCTTACTACTTACCATGTTAGTGGCACCAACTACAACATTTTGTTCATATATTGAACAATTAATACATCCAATTGTCTACTGATATCCAGTTTTTATTCTCCACCCTGGTTGCCTAGGTCTGTACAGCACATTTCATTTAAAAGATCTCTTAAATTATTTATGAGATTTTTTAAATCCTCTATTTTAATATTATCAAGAGTTAATTTATTCATACAAACCTCGCCTCCCACAATTATTTTTAATCTAGTAGTTTTATTATATATAAAATTACACTCAATTGCAATAATTTAGCTAATAATGTCGGTAATTATATATTTATACTTGCCACGTGGATGGCAAAAAAAAGCATGTATCGTATCGATACATGCTTTTTATTATATTTCCATTATTATTGGTATAATTATAGGTCTTCGCTTAGTTTTTACATATAAAAACTGAGATAGTGAATTCCTAATACAAGTTTTTATTACTGCCCACTCTTTAACTTTATTATCTAAGCATTGCTCAAGCTCTTTTCTTACAATGTCTCTAGCTTCGCTAATAAGCTCATTGGACTCTTTCATATACACAAAACCTCTAGTTATTATATCCGGTCCTGCAAGTATACTATAAGTTTCTCTTTCTATAGTAACTACCACAGTAAGAATACCCTCTTCTGCTAAATGTTTTCTGTCTCTAAGTACAATGTTACCAACGTCTCCTACTCCGAGTCCATCCACCATTATAGCTCCTGTTTGTACTCTTCCAGCTAGTTTACATTCACTTGGAGATACTTCTAATATCTGTCCAGTTTCTCCTATTAAAATTCTTTCAGGATTCATTCCTAATTTTTCTGCAAGTTGTGCATGTTGTTTTAAATGTCTATATTCACCATGTACTGGCATGAAATATTTAGGACGAATCAGTGTATGCATTAGTTTTAATTCCTCTTGACAAGCATGCCCAGAAACGTGAATTTCTTCTGTAGTATTATATATCACTTCAGCGCCCTTTTTGAATAGCTCATTTATAACCTTGTATATGAACTTTTCATTTCCTGGGATAGGGGATGCCGATATAATAATGAAATCATCCTTTTGTATTTGGATACTCCTATGCGTACCTGTTGCCATTCTTGTAAGAGCAGCTAGAGGTTCACCTTGGCTACCAGTTGTTACTATTGTTACTTTATCATCAGGATAGTTATGAAGCTCTGGTATTGTAATTATAAATTCTGGTGGTATATGCAAATATCCTAGTTCCATAGCTACTGCAGATATTCTTTCCATACTTCTTCCACTGAAAGCTATCTTTCTTCCGTGTAATACTGAAGAATTTGCAATTTGTTGTATTCTATGAATATTTGATGCGAAGGATGCTACTATAACACGACCTTCAGCCTTGTAAAAGAGTTTATTTAGTGATTCCCCAATTACCTTTTCGGATATTGTAAATCCAGTTCGTTCTACATTAGTACTATCCATCATGAGTAGAAGTACTCCCTGGCCACCGAGTTTTGCAAATCGCTCTAAATCTATAACTTCTCCATCAATCGGAGTGTAATCTATTTTAAAGTCACCTGTGTGTATAACTCTCCCAATAGGTGTGTGCACAACAATAGCGCAGGCATCTGCTATACTGTGACCAACTCTTACAAACTCTACACTGAGTTTATCAAGTTTTATAATTTCACCAGCATTTACTACGTTAAGTGTACAATCTGCTATTATTCCATGTTCCTGCAACTTATTTTCTACAAGTCCTAGTGTTAACTGCGTTCCGTAAACTGGAACATTAATTTGTTTTAAAACATAAGGTAATGCTCCTATATGATCTTCATGACCATGAGTTAAAAATATTCCTTTTACCTTATCTCTATTATCTAAAAGATAATTCACATCTGGAATAACTAAATCCACTCCATACATATCTGCATCTGGAAATGCAATTCCACAATCTATAATAATAATTTCGTCCTTATATTCTACCACTGTAATGTTTTTCCCAATTTCTCCAAGTCCACCTAGAGGGATAATTCTGATTTTGTTTTTGCCTTTACCTTTGTAATTATTATTCAATATTTTCCTCCCTTATTCGGTTCCATTGCTTTAGTTTATTCATGAATTCGACTAGTTCATTTTTATTTACTCACCAGTGACGTCAAAATTAAAAAGCCGGATTCTCCGTTGTTTTAATTATATGTAAGTAGTCGCCTCATTTTTCTTAAATATGATGCAACTTCACTTACTTATCTGCGTTAACGTTTCCACGTTTCCACCTTTCATTTTCATCCTTTCTTTTAATTATTTTAATAGATTTATATTTCAAAGCGCTGTTAAATAAACATCACTCTTTTTATTTAATTTATTATTTTTCTATGCCACTAAGGCTCCTAATAATTTTCTTTTTATGATATATGTTTTTTATAAAATCATCGTATGTGGGCCCATTTATCGCCTTCTATACCCTTCATTGTACCAAAAATTACAATGCACCCATAGGATAGTAGCTGTATAATTCCACAATATAAAAACTTGATAGTGCTATTTTACTCACTATATTATTACTAATCAAATATAATTATACCATAATATGAATAAATATATTCGGTTTTAACTAAAATAAGGTTAAGAATATATTTCTTAACCTTAAATACCTTTATAAATAACGGTTTTTATATGTTTAAACTAAATTTTATAGCCCTATCGAAAATACTAAAAGCCCTATCAATTTCTTTCTTCGTGACTATTAGAGGTGGATGCCAAGTTACGCAATTTCCTGCTGCTGTTTTAAAAGATAGGCCTAGTTGTAGCGATTCGTACAATATTTTATCTACAAGTTCTTCATATTTACCTTTTGAATCTCTATTTTTCACAAATTCGAATGTGATTAATAATCCGCAAATTCTTATATCACCAATACATTCATAAGTATTATACAGCACATCGGCCTTTCCCTTTACATATTCTGATTGTTTTATACAATTATCTAGAAGATGATTTTTATCAATATATTCGATTGTAGCGCAGATTGCTGCACATCCTACTGCTGGTTTTTCATGAGTATAATGCCCAAGAGAAACATCGCGAGCACAATCATACTTAGATTTTGTAAGAACAGCTGCTTGAGGAATTATTCCACCACCCAGTCCCTTTCCAAGAACAAGTATGTCAGGCTCTACTCCAAAATTCTGATGCACATAAAATTCTCCACTTCTACCAAGTGCTGTTGGGATTTCGTCAAAGATTAGAATTATGCCGTTTTTATCACATAATTCCCTGAGTCTTTTGAAATAACTCTTGGGAGGTATATGCGTATCTGTAGCTCTAATAGGTTCTAATAATATTGCACCTATATCTCCCTCATTCGCAATTATGTATTCCATGTAATCCAGGCAAAACTTAGCAATGTCTTGACTACACATATTTCCGATTAGGTTTCTATATCCATTATAGGGGATACTTCTTATGCACCCAGGCATAAGAGGACCAATATCTTTTTTAAAAACATATTCACCTCCTACGGATATAGCGTCAAGACCTGCTCCATGAAAGGACTCCCACATAGATATTACATTATGTTTACCCGTAGCTTTCCTAGCTATTTTAAGAGCTAATCCTACAGCAGCGCTCCCAGAAGGAGTGAAAAGCACTTTATAATCCTTAGATATAGTTTTATTTACTAGTGCTTTAGCTGCCTTTACAACAATATCTCCAGTATACCTTCTTGGTATAAAGGGTAATTCATCTAACTGTTTCTTAACGGCCTCAATAACATATGTATTTTTATAACCAACCTGATGAACACTATTACCATGAAAATCAAGGTAGCTACTTCCTTGCATATCTACTATATAGCACCCATCTGCATCCACTATAGCATTCATACACGGTGTAGACATAGATTGTTTCATAAATATATCCTCATCTGCCCATAGAAGCTTCCTACTACTATAATCTAGAGAATTAATCCATGCTTTGCGATGATCACTAAAATTAACATCTCCTTCACGGTTTAAATCAATATCATTATGCATTAGGTCGTATTCCCTCTGTAATGAGCCTATTAATCTTTTGAACTAACTGTGGAAGTTCACTCATTGTCTTAATAGTAAAATCTGCTCCAACACCTAAAAAACGCTTCTCAGTATTTTCAATAGCTTCATTTTTTTCATTCTCTGAAAGATTAATAAATTCTTCAAAACTAAGTCCCATCTCAGAACTACCAACAACGACGCCTACAGACCATACACCAGCATTTAATCCTTCTTTTATATCCGAGGTTGTATCACCAACCTTTATCACTTTAAAAGTTGCTGAAATTTTTAAAGCCTCTATATTTTTTAATATCATAAAGGGATAAGGTCTACCAATAGAACTAGTTGAATCTGGAGTTATCCAAAAGTCTGGTTCATAGCCCTTTTTTTTTGCCTCCTTTACTACTATTCCCATCATGGAGTTTGTGTATCCTGTAGTCGATCCAATCTTTAATCCACTTTCTCTTAACCATCTAACTGTATCTATAACCTCTGGCAAGGGATCTGTGTAATTTGAAAGAGAATCCATAAGTAGCGGTTCAAAACTTGAATATAGTGAATCCACATCACTTTCATCAAAATCTTTTCCATATTTAACTGTCCATAGGGTTTTAATCCTTGGCATTGTAAGCATTGCTTTTATGTGCTCCCTTTTAAGTATCCCCATAGGTATTCTTGTCTCTTCCATAGTAACTTCTATGCCAGCGGCTTTAAATATTTCAATAAATGCATTTACTGGTGCAAAACATCCAAAATCAACGGTAGTTCCTGCCCAATCGAATATTACGCCTTCTATTTTATTCATTCTCACTACCTCCTTCTATGTAGCCCTTAATTATATTGCATAATTTTTTTATATCTTCTTCATATATTTCTCCAATATTACCAATTCTAAAGGTTTCCACATCTGTTAATTTGCCTGGATATATAACAAATCCCCTTTGCTTTAGATACTTATAAAAAATAATGAAGTTAAATTCACTGTTTGGGAAAAGAAAGGTTGTTATAATTGGAGATTGAATACTGTCTTGTATATATGAGTTAATACCAATTTCCATTAGACCTTTTCTAATTAGAAGGTTATTTTTTGTGTACCTGCTAAATCTTGCATCAACCCCACCCTCTTCTAATAATTCATCAAGAGCCTTTGAAAAAGCTGCCACTACATGAGTTGGTGATGTAAATCTCCATTTACCATCGCTTTTCATTTTTTCTTCCTGATCATAAAGGTCTAAGCATAGACTTTTTGAGTTTCCCTTGCATTCAGATAATTTTTTAATGTTAGCAATTATAAAACAGAAGCCCGGTACCCCTTGGATACACTTATTGGCACTACTTATTAAATAATCTATACCTAGATCTGTTACGTTTATTGGAATTCCACCAAAGCTACTCATTGCGTCAATTATTAGTGACTTACCATATTCCTTAGATACCTTAGATATTTCTTCAAGTGGATTTAATATACCTGTAGTAGTTTCTAAGTGGACCATAATTATATGCGTTATATCACTATGCTTATCAAGAATATCTCTCACTCTACTCATTTCCGGTAAGCTATCATATGGAGACCTGTAAACTTCACAATTAATACCTATATACTTTGCCATAGTAACAATTCTTTCTCCATATGCTCCATTTGTAACTATTAAACACTTATCATCTTTACCAATAGCTGTAGTCAGAACAGCTTCGACTCCAAAACTTCCGCTACCATGCATTAGCACTGCAGTATATAATTCTGGTGAAACTTCTGCCAACTGTAGAAGGTCAGTTCTGATTTTTTGTGTTACTACTTTATAATCATCATCCCAAGTACAGCGGTCAATGAGCATTTCCTGCTTTACTGTACTTGTTGTTGTAAGTGGTCCTGGTGTTAAAAGTTTATAGCTATTCATAAATTCTACCCTCTTATTATTTATTATTTTGCTGCATTGAAGAATTCTTGATGTTTTTGAAGAAGCTCTACTGTTAATGCTTTATCAAATATTTTAGGGTTTGTAGGCTTATTTACATCTTCTACAGTTTCCCCTTCGTATAATGCTACAGGATAATACTTAAGAAGTTCTGGTCTTGCTTTAGTAGTTATAACCTTTGCCATTTCCATAGCTAACTTTGTTGTAGCTGTATTCTCCTTGTTAACTACTGCCACTGCTTCTGTAAGTGAAAAGTTACCTTCTATTGGATCTATATAATCTATTGGTTTTCCTGAAATTTTATCTGCAACTGCCTGATGACGAAGTCCAAACCCTACTGCCACTTCTCCAACTCTTACTTTCTTTATTGGACCAGAGCCTGAAGTTTCGATATGTGGACCACAATTTTCGATAAGACTACTGAGTATAACTTTACCCTCATCTTCTCCATATTCACTTATAATTGATTGAATAAGAAGCCAAGCAGTTGATGAGTTCATTATATTAGGAATAGATACTATTCCTTTATACTCATCTTTAGTTAAATCCTTTATAGATTTTGGCATATCTAATCCTTTTTCCTTCATATACTCTGTATTTACAAATATTGAACCTGTATTTGCCAGTATAGGAGTGTAATATGCTGGATATTTTTCTAAAGCCCCTGTTTCAAAATCTAAATCCTTAAACATTTCATTTTTTTCCTGAGCACTATCAATAAAGTAAGAACTCATAGTTACTAAATTCGCTTCAATATCGCTACCCTCAGCCATAAGTTTTCCACCAAGCTCTGAAGTTCCAAGTGCTTGCAACACATACTTTCCATCATATCCAGAACTATTAAGACTATCTTTCATTGCTGTTACAGCCTCTTCATCTGCATTGGTATAGATAACCACCTTCTCTGCAGTTTTGCTTCCGCAACCTACTAGTCCTACTAACATTGAAAGTACCATAAAACTAACCGAAATTCTCTTTAATAATTTTTTCATTAAATATCTCTCCCTTTTGTATAATATTTTTTTATATCTTTTGTTAATTTATAGATAGTTTCTTATTGGCATAATTACAACAAATTCTCATAATAATATTTGTTACGAAGATCAGTATTGAAAGAACAAATATCTCATTAAAATCACCAAAATGTTGAAGCTGTTTTATCTTACTAGTTAGAACAGAAGTCCTAGCAGTAACAAGAAAAATAATTGCACTAATGGTAACCATGGAATTTATAAAGTAATAGCTAAACATTTCAATTATGGTAGATATTGAACTTGGAATAACCACTCTAACCACTGTCTTAATCCACGTATCGCCTAAAAGCTCTGCTGTAGGTTCAAAGGCGGGATTCATTTTTGATAATGAATTTTTAGCCATAAGATACGGCGTTGTAAAAAAATGTACCATGTTACAAATTATTATTATTGTGAAAGTGCCCTTTAAATCGCTTTTGTTTAAAAACAGTAAATATGATAATCCTAGAACCATTCCTGGAACAGCATTTGTTATCATAGAAAGAATATCTATATACCCCTTAGCACTTTTATTAATGTTTGTCCTAACGTTTAATATAGCTGAAGAATAGGCAAGTAATGTGCCCGTTAATGCTGAAATAATTGATATAATAAAGGAATTTTTATATACCTGTAAAATGCTCTCTGAAAACAAAGTGTTTTTAAAAAACTTAGTGGTAAACGACATATCATATGGAAAATTTTCTGCAAAAGGTGCTATGAACATTATTGCAAATATCGACATAATCCCTACAACTATTAAAATTGATATGGTTCCAAGGCAAACATCTCGAAGTGTATTTTTCATTAAATTAACTTTAGTGAATTTATCATAGTGAAAATTAAATCCTTCAAGATAGTTTAAAAATAAAACTCCAAATATTGCAGGTATAAGCATGAAGATAGCTATTACTGCACCTTTATTAAAATCTGGTATAGAGCCAAGCATAACCTGATAAAGGTGAGTTGAAATAACGCTGTAGTTTCCTCCTATGGAGGCGGGTATCCCAAAATCTGTGAAGCTTAAAACAAAAGTTAAGACAAAGGCTCCTCCTAAGGTACCTATAAGAGGTCTAAATATTGTATTAGTGAAACTCCTAATAACACTATCTCCCATAAGTTTTGAAACAATAATAAACTTTTTATCTATATACTTAAAAGAATTATTTATAAGGAGAAAAGCTAAAGGAACTGTATAAATTACATATCCAATTAGTAGTCCATTGAATCCATAAATTCGCATTATTTCTCTACCGAATAGCTTGGTTAGAAGTCCCTGTTTACCAAAGGAATATATAATCGCAAAACCATATGTTAATGTAGGCAAAAACATAGGAACTGAAATTCCAATTTTAATTATGCTCTTTGTAGATTTAAATATTTGCGTACAATTTACAGCGTAGGCTAAAACAAAAGCTGTAATTGTAGTTATAACGGCAGTAATTCCTGAAACCACAATACTGTGTATCATAGAAGTTAAAATATCCCTATCATTAATTACCGAAATATAGCTATAAGTTCCAATTTGCTCTCCATTTTTAAATGAATTAATAAATAATATTAGAAGTGGAACTATCAAAAATATTATAAAAACTAAGGCAATTATTATATATATGATCTTTATTTCTAATCTTTTTTTCATACACAATATTCTCCAAATAAATTGTAAATGTTATCTCTTTTTATTTTTAATTGATGTAGTATAAACTCTTCTACAAAATTGTTTTTAGGCTGATTTATTACCTCATTAGGTGTACCAAATTGCGATATAATACCCTTATCAATTATAAGTACTTTATCCGCCATAGTTAATGCTTCCTCCGGGTCGTGGGTTACTATAATAGTGGTAAGATTGTACTCTTTTGTAATAGCTTTAATTCTAGCTTTTATAGTTTCTTTTATAACTCCATCAAGAGCACTTAGTGGTTCATCTAAAAGAAGTATCTTAGGTTTTGTAACTAAGGTGCGTGCTAATGCTACTCTCTGCTTCTGGCCACCAGAAAGCTGATATATCTTTTTAGATAGATGAGGTCTTAATTCTAGGAAATCTATTAAGGCCTCTAGTTCTTCACTACTTACTGAATTTGGCTTATTCTTTAGTCCATACACTATATTTTTGTATGCATTAAGATTGGGGAACAGTGCATAGTCTTGAAAAACTATATTAAACCCCCTATCCTTCATAGGCGCATTACTTATATCTACCCCTTCAAAAATAATAGCGCCACTATCCATTGGGGTTAAACCAAGTATTATATTAAGCAGTGTGGTTTTTCCACTTCCACTAAGCCCTAACATAGATACAATTTCACCCTTTTGTATCTGTAGATCTATCCCATCTAGCACTACCTTTCCATCAAATTGTTTTTTAATATTTTTTAGTTCGAGCAAAAGAATTCACCTCCATAAAATTTTAAAGTGTTTCTTTAGTACTCTTTAAATATACCCCTATTATGTTAAAGACATATTGTCTAAATGTTAAGTATGGGTAAATTATTGAAATATGTTTATAATATCATGACTACCTTTGCATGAAAAATTAGTTTTTTCTTAATTAGTTATCAACATTTTCTTGAATGTCGTCATATTTTATGATAAGTTATTTATATATTAATACAAAATCAAAATATTAATTTTGAAAGGATGATCTCATGCTACCAATTGAACGTCAAAAAAAGTTTTTAGATTTACTATCAACAAAAGATGTGGTGACTATTCTTGAATTTATAGAAACATTTAATGTATCTATTGAGACTGTAAGAAGAGATTTATCCGTTTTAGAAAAACAAAATAAAATAGAAAAGGTCTATGGAGGCGCAAAAATTAAAGACCCAACCCTTGGTGAGCCCTCTATGGAAAATAGAATGACAAGTAAACTAGTACAAAAGGACTCTATTGGCAAGAAATGCAGTGAATTTATAGAAGATGGGGATTGTATTTTTATCGATAGTGGTTCAACTACTTATCATATTACAAAGCATATTGCTAATAAAAAAAATCTTACTATTATTACGAGCTCTATCCCAGTGGTAAATGAATTAATGAATAGTGATTTTGAGATTATTATAATTGGTGGTAAAATAAGACATGCCGAACGATCTGTAGTTACCTATGATTATATTTTCAATTTTTCTGGACTTAATATTACAAAGAGTTTCATATGCGCTGCTGGCATCACGGTAGACAATGGTGTTTCAGACTTTAACATGCAAGAAGCGGTTACTAGGAAAATTATTATTGAAAGATCAAAAGAAGTGTTCATAGCTGCGGATAGCAGTAAATTCAGTAAAAATGCAACTATAAATATAGCACCGCTTGACAAGATTGACTATATTGTTACGGATTCTTATTTAAATAAGAATGTGATTGCTAGTTTTAATAAATTTAAAACTGAAATCATATTAGCCGAATAAAAAACTGTTATTACACTTCTTTATTGTGTAATAACAGTTTTTAATTGTAAAACGGCACCTGTTAATTACTTTTCACATAGGTAATTATTTTATCTATATTGCCCCTTCTTGTAAAATCTGCTGGATTATCGTAACTGGCTAGCATACCTCTTGCATCAGGTGTTAATTCCTTTTTAATCTTTATTTTCCATTTTAATAAGATCATAACCACTTTATAAAATGGATTTAGCTTACTAAAATTGAATCCACCCCTCAAATAAAAAAACTGTATATATTTCTGTTGCTCAGAAGTAAAGTTTTTATCTCTCACTTCATTTTTCACCTTTTTTGTAGAGGGTGATGCTCCCGTTGCAAAAACAACAATTTTACAATTCTTAATATCATCCAGATTTTTTGTTATAAACTTTACACCATTGATACCAACAGCATACAAACCTCCACCGTAAATCACTGTATCATAGGCTGCCATCATATTAGTATTAACCTTTGAAACATCAAAAATATCCGCAGACAACTCCTCTGCAATCCATTTTGCATATTTCTGCGTAAATCCTGTTTTTGATTTGTATATTACTAAAGTTTTCATTATTTCCACCTCTTCAATATAGATTTTCTTTACTTACTTTTGATGAACTTTTATTATATACATTTTTTATACTATACTATAAAACAACTTTTCATTATTCTTTTTGATTCTAATTTACATTTCTTTTTAATTTTTGCTGCATCTTCAGTTAATTCATATATATTTGTGTACGACTTATTTTTATCCATTACTATTGCAATAGATATACTCATTATTGGATAATTTTCCTCCTTATTATTTCTGTTAATTGATTGTATATAACCTTTTTTCTTATCATCCTCATTATAAAAATTTGAAACATTGCTATCAAATTCATTTATTATATTTCGGCAAAGTTTATATGCATTATGCCCTGGTATAATTGCCACAAAATCATCCCCACCTACATGGCCAATAAAACTATTTTTATATACACAAGTATGCTTTTGAATAGCACTTGCTATAAATGATAAAATTCTATCTCCATTTTCAAACCCATATGTATCATTAAAAGCTTTAAAATCGTTTATATCAAAATATAAAAGAGAAAACTCTTTTTTCTCTACAATTAATTTACAGATAGAATCTTCTATAACTACATTCCCAGGCAATCCTGTTAGTGGATTAGAATATTTTGCTACATTCACTTCAAACTCCATTATTTTTTCTAGTAATGAAATTACAGTAACAACACCATAATATTTATTATCTTTTTCTACTATTATATAATCATATTGTTTATCCTCTTCTCTCGATATAACAATTTTTGATATCTTATCCAAAGGGGTATAATAATCAACAATAAGAGGATTTGTATCCATGATTATATGTACAGATCTTTTCATATATATTGCCCATCCAAATTGAGTTCCAACTTTAGAAAAGAAATTAGAATTCATTACTAATCCAACAGCTATATAGTCACTATTAACTATTGAGACACCTGTTATATTGGGATTATTTTTAAACACTTTGTCTATCTCAATACATGTTGTTGACTCTAAAACCGGACTATCTTGTCTCGCTATTTCTCCTATATTAACATTTGAACTTGAACTAAATATATGTTTTTTTAAACCTACATTTTTATCGATAATTTTATTTTTGATTAACTCAGGTGTTTCTAATAAATTATCATCTGGTCTATTTATTAAAAATCCTTGGCCATAATGCACCCCGATTTCAATGAGAGTATAAAGGTCACATACATCTTCAATACCTTCAGCAATAATTTTAGTGTTTGTGGTATTTGCAAATTCAACAAATGATTTAATTATTGCTTTTTTGAAATTATCCCTAGTTACGTTTGTTATTAAACTCATATCCATTTTAATATAGTTTGGTCTTGTATTTGCTATAGTTGTAAGTCCGGAATAACCTGTTCCAACATCATCAATAGCTATTTTATATCCTTGATTCTTGTAATAGTCTATAACTTCATTAAAGTTTTTATAATTATCAATTGATGTTTTTTCAGTAATTTCAAATATAAGCGACAGTGGACTTATCTCGTTTTCTGTTAATATCTCTTTAGTAAAGCTTTTAATGAAATGCTCATCTTTTAAAACAGCCGGATCTACATTAACAAAAAGAAGCTTATCAGAATTATGACTACTAAATGTCTTTATTGCATTTGACCTGCATAAAATTTCTAAATCCCAAAGGAGATTATGCGTTTTAGCTTCCTCAAAAGTATTTCAGGATTTATATATTTACTATCCACAGGTCCCCTTGTCAATGCTTCGCACCCTATAACATCTCCCGTTTGTAGTGAAATGATTGGTTGAAAAACACTTCTTAAGTTATTCTCTAAAATAATTTTTCTTAATTCATCTGGCATAACTATATCCCCCTAATGATACTTTATATATGTACATTATATATTTGTATAGTTAATATTGCGTTAAGCTTTGTATATATTTATGTTAAATTTTCACTTAACCCTCTAAAATAAATAAGTTAAAAGGAAGATAAATTTAAAAATCTATCCTCCTCGTACTATTTGAGTTTAAATATTATCTACATAGACTTTTCTGCTAATTTAGATAATGGACTTCTTTCTACTTGTTCTAAAGTAACATGCCCAGTTATTGCAAAAGACTTCATTTTTTCAATAGTATAAACTAGTCCATTGGATTTTTCATCAACTATAACCAAGGCGTCCGAAAGTGTTCTCCCTCTCATGTTGATTAATTTTTTTGTTCTTTTTATTTTTAAGGTTATTTTTTTTATTATTACTTTTCATATCCATTAAACTTTCTACTGAATCATAAAAACTTCCCATCCAAGGTTTCAATTTTTCTTCCTCTGTACCAGGTAAAAATCCAATATCATCACCTGCTGGTACAACTGGTTTAACAAAAATTACTCTTCTAAATATTCCTTGTTCTTTATTAATCGGGGTTAGTTCAAAAGCAGCCTCATCCGCATATTTTAGAGGTACTATTAATTATTTATATCCAATTAAATTATATCATAGCAATAGCTTAATATCTTAAAATTTACCTACTCTTTACATTGTTGTTCTGACTTTTAACAAACAAGAATAACCGAATCTTAAAAAGCCCTTAACATGTTCTTTACAATGGAATGTTAAGGTATAATTATGAAATATATTTTAAATATACATTTTTTAATAGCGTAGTTTTATTTTTATTTATCTAATATTAATTAGAAAGGTGAGGATGACAATGACCAAAGAAGAAACTATATATAAAATAATTTTTCCTGAAGATGACAATCCTAATTATATTAATTACGGACACTTTTTAAGCAAGAACAAAAAGATCCTATACAAATTTAAAGCTGTTGTGAATGAAAGCCAATTAAACCCATTACTAATTATGGATGGTGAAAACCGAAATGCATTTTATGTTGAAATTTTACAAAGTGAATTAGACAGCTTTTTGATCCTTACAGATGAATTTAAATTCAAACAGATTAAAATGGACAAACAATTTACAAACGAAGTAAAATATATGTTCAAAGATTATTTATTGACTCTAAAAAGTAAAAACCATAGGTTCTCAAATCCAATAACAAATCGTAAACATTCAAAATACACAAGTATGTGTGGAAGTTTTTAAATATAGACAAATCTAAAACTGTTATCGCACACCTTTTAGTTGTGTAATAGCAGTTTTTTTATTTCAAATATTACCTGTTAAGTGTTTTTAGCATAGTTTTGCACAGTTAGAGATTAATTTATCTTAATATATACTTTTCAATAATTTGTTCTGTATTTTGCCCAAAATACAATTGACTTGAATAAACTATTAACTTTGAAATTTGTGTTGCTGCAAATAATGCATAGTTAATATCCCTTTCTAAGCTCTCTCCCTCTGTATTGTACCTTTCTTGTAAATTCAGAAATATTCCCTCTACATTATCGTAAAGCATATCATCATTATTAAGCCTTAGTTTCCCTCTTGTAAGTAGCATTATAAATCTTATGTGAAGAGTTATCTCATAATACAGGTGTTCAAAAGCCCCTTTTTTTTCATTACCCACTCTGTGATATATGCAAAGGCTACTCTGTTAAGTTTAAACCCAATATTATTTGATAGGTATTTAAAAAGAATATCAGAAATGAGTATCTACTATCACTATAATACACCTCCCCTATATTTTTATAATACTCCCCAAAAATTAAATTTTGACTTAGTTTAGGTTAAGTTATTGTTATATTTTTGTAATATTCAACCTCTAAAATAAATAAACTGCCATTACATAGCTTTATTATGTAACAACAGTTTATTTATTTTTTCATATATTTCTTTCCAATTATAAACGCGAATTATATTCTCATTTAATTTACCCCTGTTATAATTAGTATCCATAAGGAGAACTTTAAATCCTGCTTTTGAAAGTTGCATTGCATTGTCATAACTATCCTCAATAAAGATGTTGCAATTTAACTCTTTTGCTTTTTCAACTTTGTAATGACTACCTAAAACAAATAAATCATCGTAATATAAATCATTTTTCTTAAGGTATGAATGAGTTAGCATAGTAAGTGATTTGTCCCTAGCTGTAACAAAATATACATTATGAAGCATACTAAGTTTTTTTAAGGATATCTTAACATCCTCCCTTAGTTCCTGTTTTGAATGGATTTTGAATTTGTTTTTTTTATAAAATTTTTCATATTCTAATTTTTCTACATTCATAACTTTATGGATAAAGTATTCTGTAACCTGATCCACGGTAACACTTTTATTGAAATACTTGTTTGCTTCCTCTAGCCAAAAATATGCGTCTGTAATTGTTCCATCGATATCAATGCATATATTTAAATTTTTCATTTTTTCACCTCCCTATAATATATTATATTATAGGATTATTAATACTGCGTTAAGATTATTTTATCTTTGTGTTAAAAATCAAATACATAGCTTAAAATACTAATAAGTATGGGATGTATATAACTAATTTATATACATCCCATATCTATTTCATTACCTAATCATTCAAATCTATCTGCTCCCCAGTTACTAAATAAACAGTCCACTCACAAATATTTGTTGTATGGTCTGCAACTCTTTCTAAGAACTTACATACAAATAATAATTGACTGCCTTGATTTACTGTAGTGGCATCCTCTGACATTAGTAGAAGTAACTCATTGAAAACTTCCTTATATAGAGTGTCCATTCTATCATCCATTTTGCAAGTACTGTATGCTTTTTCGATATCCGCCTCAATATAAGCGTCAATAGAGAATTTAATCATTTCCTTTGCTATATCAGCCATTTGTGGAATATGCACAAGCTGCTTTACATAGGTTTGCCCTTTAAGTGTTATGGCTATTTTAGATATATCAACGGCATGGTCTGCTATCCTTTCTAAATCTGTTACTATCTTGGTTGAAGTAAATATGGTTCTTAAATCACTTGCCAAAGGCTGCTGCGTTGCTATTAATTTAACGCACTTATCTTCTATTACCTTTTGAAGATTGTCCACTAAGTCATCATCCTTAATTACCTTTTCTGCCAAATCACAATCTTGATTTACTAATGCCTCTATGCACTTAAATATTTGCTTTTCTACAATACTTCCCATAGTTAATATGTCATTATGGATTTGCTCAAGTCCTAAATCAAAAGATGCTCTTGTCATATTTTATTCACTCCCTTAACTAATTATTAGCCGAATCTTCCTGTAATGTAATCTTCTGTTCTCTTATCCTGTGGTTTATGGAAAATCTCTTCAGTTTTTCCAAATTCGATAACTTCACCATTGAGAAAGAATGCAGTCTTATCTGATATCCTGCCCGCTTGTTGCATGTTGTGAGTAACTATAACAACTGTGTAATTCACTTTTAGTACATCCATGAGTTCCTCAACTTTAGCTGTAGATATTGGGTCAAGTGAGGAAGTAGGCTCATCCATTAAAATAATTTCTGGTTCTACAGCGAGAACTCTAGCTATACATATTCTCTGTTGTTGCCCACCTGATAGTCCCATTGCACTTGTTTTTAACCTATCTTTAACTTCATCCCATACTGCCGCTCCCTTAAGACTCTTTTCGACGATTTCCGCTAATTGCGCTTTATTCTTAACGCCATGTATTTTAGGACCGTAAGCTATGTTGTCAAATATAGACATAGGAAATGGATTAGGTTTTTGAAAAACCATTCCTATTTTTTTCCTAAGTTCTATTATATTGCACTCATCATATATATTCTTACCTTCATAAATAACTTGGCCTTCTATTTTTACATTATCTATTAAGTCATTCATTCTGTTTAAAGTTCTTAAGAATGTAGACTTACCACAGCCTGAAGGCCCAATAAGTGCAGTAACCTCATTTTTATTTATATCTAGATTAATATTTTTTAATGCTTGAGATTCACCATAAAATAAATTAATGTTTTTAGTTTGAATAATACCCATGTAGTTTCCTCCTATTTCATTCCTAAAATATACGTACATATCATGAAAGTTTAAATTTTAAATTGTTGGACCAATTGACGTAAATCCTCGCCTTTGTTTGCTCCATCCTGGCATCCTTCTACAATGTAATCCATAGCTTTTGAAGTTTCACTTACACTAGCAGCTATTTCATTAGAACTTCCACCAACGTCTAAAAGCAATGTTAATACTGAGTTAATTGACATATTTGTTTTATCGATAGTATTTTTCATATCTGAAGTATTATGTACCAGATAATCAGAAAATGTATCCATATATTCAGAATCCTTTTGGTAATCATTCCCCATATTCAGCATCAAATCATAATCCTTGCTGATTTTATTATCAATAAGTTCTAATATTTCACTAGAACTCTCAGCAATATAAGAAAATGCTTCCTCTACTAAATTAACCATATTTTTAATATCTGATACTACACCTGTTGATAATAATGCTAACTTTCCAATCTCATCAGCTACTACTGCAAAACCTTTTCCCTGATTCCCTGCTCTGGCTGCTTCTATTGCAGCATTTAATGATAACAATTTTGTTTGTTTAGAAATATTATCGATTAGATCCGACATTACTTTTATTTCTTTAACTACTTTACCGTTTTCTATTGCTTCTAGAATTTTTGCTTGCTTTTCAATATAAATAGAACTTACCATCTTCTTTGATTCTAATGCGTTATTTTTAACTTTTGTGGCTCTCTCTTTTATTTCTTTAGAAATTCCACTTGTAACTATGGCCTTATCTGATATAACTCCAATTGACGAAATCATTTGTCGAGACAAATCGCTTATAATATTAACTCCTGCGTTAATATTATTTATGTCAGAATTAATTTTATAGGTTGCTTCGTGTACAGATTGAATATCAGCTGATATTTCCTCTGTACTTTGATAAATATTATGGTTATCAGTATTCACTTTATCCACTTGCTCTATTATACTTACTACTAATTTTTTAGTATTTTGAGATGCTTTGTTTAACGCTTTTGATAATATTCCTATTTCATCGTTTAAGTCTATGTCTATAGCTTTTGATAGGTCACCCATACTTAAGCTTTCAGCAAAATCTACACTTTTATTCAGACCTTTTGCTATAAAGCCACTAATTAAAATACCAAGTAAAATAGCTATAATAAATCCACTTACCGTTACTAATAGTATAATTATAGAGGACTTCATGAATAAATTTCTATTAGTTAAATTTGTTATTCTAGCACTTTCCTTGTGAGTTATTATTAAATTTTGAAGGTCATTGTCTAAGCCACTTGATACTGCATTAAATGTTTGAAACAAATCATCTGATTCATCAAATTTATTTCCACTTATTAAATCTTGTAAATCTTTAATTAATTTATCATTAGTAGCATTTGTAGAATTTAACTTTTTATTATTTTTATCTTGCACACTCATAATATTAACTTTATTATATTTTAGTAAAAGCTTATTATTCTCATCTACTAAAGAACTGACTTTATCTATTTTAACCTGAGTCACCGTAGGATTCTTTTTCAATAATATTACCTCGAGGTCGCCTTTGATACTAATAACATTTTTTTGAATCTGAGCGAGAGTTTGAATAGATACTAAATTGTTATTATAAATATAATCATTGCCCTTATTAATAGCCTTCATACTGTTATAACTAGATATGCCTACCATACTTATATACAATGATATAGCTATAAAACATATAATTAACTTACTTCTAACCTTTAAGTTTAAGAATTTTTTCATAATAAAAAGCTTCTTTAAGTTTGGGAGTCTTTTTACAGCAAATAATTTCTTTAAGTTCAAGAATCTTTCCATAATTTCTAGCCCCTTAAAATATAATTTTTTATAATCATATTAATATTTCTTTCTAGTTAAAATCCTTGCGGAAATATTCAAAAATAATACCATTATTATTAAAACTAATGCAGCACCCCAAGCTTTCTCTATCCAGTCAGCATAAGGAGATTTAGCATACTCGAAAATCTGTGCTGGCAGTGATGCTATCGGCTCACCTAAGCTACTTGACCAATAAATATTTCCGAAAGCTGTTAAAAGAAGCGGTGCTGTTTCCCCTGCTGCTCTTGCAACAGCTAGCATTATACCTGTTACTATTCCTTTCATAGCTGTTGGGATAACTATTTTAATAATAGTTTGCCACTGGCTAACACCAAGTGCATAAGACCCTTCTCTATATTCATTTGGAACCAGTTTTAGTACACCCTCCGTAGACCTCGTAACTATTGGAATTAATATAATTGCGAGTGCTAAACCACCTGACATAGCTGAGAATCCACCAAAAGGCTTAACAAAAGCTATATACGCAAAAATACCTACAACTACGGATGGTATTCCGAGTAGTATATCAACTACAAATCTAACAAACTCCGCAAACATTCCTTTACGAGCATATTCATTTAAGTATATAGCAGACATAACTCCTATTGGTATTCCAACTATTGAAGCAACTCCTACTAAGATTAGAGTTCCAAGAATACCATTCCCTATTCCGCCCCCTATATCACCTGCTGGAGTAGGTAATGATGTTAAAAACCCAAAGTCTATAACTCTATATCCTTTATAAATTATATAACTAAGTATACTTACCAAAGGGATTAATGCTATTATGGTCAATAAAACAATTACAATATGCATAAAATCATTAAATATTTTTCTTGTTCTTATGTTTGAAGCTGGCATAATATCACTCCCTATTAAACTTTAGATATTTTACGAATATAGATTCTTGCTAATGCATTAAGAATAAATGTTACTAAGAAAAGGAGCAATCCTATTTCTATTAATGATGAATAATAAACTGCACCAGTGGCTTCATTAAATTCATTAGCAATAACTGCTGCCATTGAATGTCCAGGTGCAAATAGTGAAGCCTTAATTTCTGCTCTGTTACCTATAACCATAGTAACTGCCATGGTTTCTCCAAGTGCTCTGCCAAGACCCATTATTACTGCTCCAAGTATTCCCTGCCTAGCATAAGGAATCACAACATTCCATATCATTTCCCACTTAGTAGAACCAAGAGCAAGGGACCCGGCTTTTAAGTCATCCGGAACCGTTTCAATAATATCAACAACTAGTGCTGAAATTATTGGAATAATCATAATGGCTAAAATGATCCCAGCTGTTAGCATTCCAAGACCAATTGGCGCTCCTGAAAAAAGAGGGAACCATCCAAGCACACTGCTTACAGGTTTTTGAAAATAATCTCTGATAAAAGGTACAAAAATGAATAAGCCCCATAATCCATATAAAATACTTGGAATACTTGCCAAAATTTGAACCATGAAACCTATGATCGTTTGCATCCACTTATTTGACATTTGTGTTAAAAATAGACCTATACCAATACTTATTGGCGTCGCTATTAAAACCGCAATAATCGAAGACACGATAGTACCATATATAAAAGGTAATGCTCCAAATTGTTTATTTACTGGATCCCAATTAGTACTTGTGATGAAAGAGAATCCGAACTTTTCAATAGATAATTTAGACTGGATTATTAGTGCTATTACCATCCACACCATTAAAGCTACAATAACTACTGCGAAAAATGCAGTTACATTTTTAAAAAGTTTATCTAAAAAGTTTTGACTGAGTTTAGTGGGTTTTTTCTCATTTTTCTTTACAATTTTACTTTCTCCCATGGTATATTCTCCTTTACATGATTAAATAAACTACACAAACCCAAAGTGTAAAAACCTTTTTTAATTAGTTTTTAACCACTTCGGGTTTATGTTCATATTTAATTATTACTTAATGGTAGCTATATTTTCTTCATTAAGTTTAATGATAGACTCTGGTAATTCCCCATAGTATAAATCATTCGAGTATTTTTGTCCATCTGTATTTGCCCACTTAATTAAATCTACTATTACCTTTTTCTTATCTGCATCAGCATATGTTGTATTAGCAAGTATCCAACAAAATCCTACTATACCATATGAGTTATCTCCTGATTTTTCAACTAATGATACCTTAGTATCTTTTGGCATATCTACTGATGCGGCCTCCGCTGCAAGAGTAGCTGCTTCTAGTGACGGTGCAACAAATTTCCCATCTTTGTTTCTTAACTCTGCAAAAGATATTTTATTTACAGTAGCATATGCAAGCTCAGTATATCCTATTGATCCAGGTATTTGTTTAACTTGACCTGATACACCTTCATTTCCTTTAGCTCCTATTCCTGCTGGGAATTTAACAGCTTTTCCTTGCCCAACTTTTTCTTTCCACTCTGGTGACACTGTAGCTAAATAATCTGTAAAAATTGATGTTGTTCCACTTGAATCAGAACGATATACAGGTGTTATAGCTAAATCCGGAAGTTTAACATCTGCATTGTCAGCTTTTATTTTTGCATCATTCCAATTCTCTATGTTTCCAAGATAAATACCTGTTAATGTATCTTGAGTAAGTTTTAATCCCTTATCCACACCTTCAACATTATATACTACAGCTACTGCTCCCACAGTTATAGGTATATGAATAACACCATTTTTTACTGCGCTTTCATCTTCTGCTTTCATATATGCATCTGAAGCTGCAAAATCTATTGTTTCTGCTGTAAGCTGCTTAATACCAGCCCCTGATCCTATAGATTGATAGTTAACTTTTATTTCAGGATTGAGTTTATTATATTCAGAAAACATTTTTGAAAATAGAGGATTAACAAATGAAGAACCACCTGCATTAATCATATACTCTTTTGCTGGAGTAGAATCAGAAGTTGGTTCATCTTTAGCTTTTTCCGCTGTATTGTCTTTGCTAGCTCCGCAACCTGCTAAAGCCCCTGTCATAACTGTAAGAATTGTTGCTGTTGCAATGAATTTCCTCATATTTTTTATCATTATTATTCCTCCCCAAATTTATATTCGTTTTTAAATTTCTTAACTACTTTACAACCTAAGTATACCTCGGATATGTTTAGTACATGTTATCGCATTGTTAAGTGTATGTTAAGTATCACCTCCAACATTATTAATATAGTTTTTAACAATGTTAGGTTTTTTATCCTAAATATTTTTAATAATCATCAACAAAAAAAATAACAAAGATGACTACTAAAATTCATAGTCATCTTTGTTATGATTTACTGCTTTATGATAAAAAAATACAACTCAATGTTAAATGACTCCAACTGTTAATAGAGTTCATTTTCCCATACAAGCTGCATTTACACTATATTTAATTAACTTAAAATAATTCTCTTTTCAAATATACCACCTTGTTTAGTATAGCGCAAAACAAATTCTTTCTCAAAAACATTATGTATTTCTAAATGCATAATTCCTTTTGTTTTTAGAGTTAATTTGATTTTATTAAATTCCTCTAGTTCTGCTTTGGAAGTTATCATACTACTTATAAGTCTTTGTGAATACGCGGTCCAAGACTCTAAAAGTTCGTCTGTTGGAGTGTTTATATCTATGTTCATTTATGTGCCTCCTTGTATAATACGAATAATAATATTACGATATGAATTATATATTATTTCCTTATATACATCTATTATATATTTAATTTGCCTACATTACAATTAAAATTGATATATTGTGCCCACTTTGCTATAATACACTTGTATTATATGGCTATTTAATTGATTTAGTCATTTATAATTATCAATTGGCTCTCAAAATAAAAAGCTAATCATTACATATTCTTGTCTATTTTAACTGAAAATATACCCTATATATTAATTTCAACTAAAGAAAGGAAGAAAATATGAAGTATACCGGTGAAAGAATTGTTCCAAAGCTTATGAAACCACATAACGGATTGTTATTAGAACACCTAAACAGATATGAATTTGCCAAAGAATTCACAGGAGAAAGAGTACTTGATATCGCCTGCGGAAGTGGATACGGAAGTGAAGTTCTTCTAAAAGACAATAACCGCATAAAAGAGATAGTTGGTATAGATATTTCTAATGAGTCCATAGAATATGCCCGCTCAAATTATAATTTACCTGGTACCTCTTATCATGTAGATGATTGTCTTAACCCTAACCTTGCTAATATCTATGGTACTTTTGATACTATAATAAGCTTTGAGACCATCGAACATTTTGAAGGGGATGAACCTTTTGTAAAAAACTTATTTAATTTATTAAAACCTGATGGCACTCTAATAATTTCGACTCCCTTTGGCATAGGTAAATTTAAGCCTTGTTCTTGTCCTTTTCATGTTTACCAATATAAAGAAGAAGAATTTATTAATGTTTTATCCCCTTTTAAAAATATAATAATGTATCATCAAACATCTGGCGCTATCGAGATTCCAAAGCCTTATAAAAAATATTACCTTATGGTAGCTGTATGCAAGAAAATCATTGAAACAGCATAAAAATAATATTTTTATTCATTACCATATTTTAAGACTTCAATATCTGTAGCTATAATCAAACCTTCGTTTACCATTTCTTTTACTACGGGAATTGCTTTTTCAATCTTTTCAGCTTCATCAATCACCTCAATAATAATAGGAAGGCTTGAGCTTAAATCAAGAACTTTCATAGCATGGATTGCTTTAGATTTGCCATAACTCTCTAGACCTCTTGTAACTGTTACTCCAGCCATGCCAATCTCTCTTAGCTTTATAACTAATGCATGGTATAAGTTGTGCCCCTTATATTTGGAATCTTCACTAACATAAATTTTTAAAATTTTACATTTCCCACTTAGTGTCATTTTCATCCTCCTCTTTTAAATACTACCCGCTAGGGTTCCCAGTGCATATCCTAATACACCTAATATTAATGAACATAAAATATATATAAAAGCATTTAGTTTTTCTCTTTCTTGAAATAGATTAAATCCCTCATACATAAAGGTTGAGAACGTTGTGTATGCACCCAAAAATCCCTCCCCGAGTAGCAACATCATATCATTGGTTACTCCAATTGTGCTTACAACACCAAGCAGAGCTGCACCTGTAATGTTTATTATAAAAGTTCCTATTGGAAAATCAGATTTGGACCTTTCATTTATATATTTACCAAGGCTATACCTCACCAGACTTCCGGCTGCTCCCCCAACTGCAACTAATACATAGGTCATCTAATCATCCCCCTTCGCCTCTTCCATTTGCACATCATCAGCGTTATTATGATGATGTGTAAGCTTTAAAACTATTTTTCTTGCTAATGCCACGCCGAGGTAAGCAGATGCAAACCCGAAAATCGCTGAAAATCCTATATAAGATATAGAAGAGTAATAATACCCCTCATTCATAAGATTTACAGTTTGCTTGCATAAGGTGGAAAAAGTTGTGTATGCTCCCAAAAATCCAGTGGCTAAACCTAGTTTTAGGTCAGCATCAAATTCATAAATTTCAAAGGCAACGGTTAGTGTTAGTGCTAAGACAAAACTACCTGAAATATTAATAAACAAGGTATTTATTGGTATAAATTCTTTGTAAGGATAAATATGTATATTTTTTATAAAATATCTTAACATAGCCCCTAGCATACCACCCATGGCTATAAGTGCGTACTTTCTCATATATTCTATCTCTCCTTTTTCCAAGGCATATTGTTATATTATACCACAAGACTCAATAATTGTTTTATTGTATAATAAAAGACTCCCACTTAAAGTATTAGTTCATATAAATATTCTTATACCATTATGTTCCACTAGGATTTCCCGGTGGTGGAGATATAATTGAAGCAAAGCTGGCTATAACTGGAAATATCATCATAATAATTAATATTTCCTTGTATCCATTAAACATATCAAAAGCAATTCCGAAAGGTAGAGGACCTAAGGCTGAACCAATAACCATTGCGGTAGTTGCCGTACTCCTTATACTTCCAAGATGCTTTCTTCCATAATAAGCAGGCCATAGCGCCTCTGTTGTAACTGAGTTAAAGGCATTAAATACAGCACTTAGTATTGCATATAAAATAACAACTTTACTCGTGGTTGCTGTTGAAATAGCAACCAATGCCAGCACCATAATCCAATAATTTACGGCTCTTATGTAATGGACCTTTATTCTATCTACCATATGCCCTGCTAGAAAATTTAAAGGTAATTGAATTACAGCAGTTAGACCAAGTACCGATGCAGCAAAAGCTATTGATAGACCTTTTTCTTCAATAATAGATAACATATGAAAAGTTAAACCTGTGTTAACCATAGATGGAACCACCATGCAGAACATCATTAACCAAAAAGTCCTTGTCTTCATTGCAGCTTTTAAAGTCCAATCAATTTTTCCTTCTATTATATTGTTTTCATTTTCAGCTGTTTCTTTTCCACTCTTTTTAATGCTTTCTCCATCCGGTAAAAGCTTCATTTCTTCCGGATTATTTCGAACTAACATCCAGCCTAGTGGTGCCATTATACCCATTAGACAGACAGCCCATATTATCCAAGTGAATTTCATACCTACTGTGTTTAAAAGCCAGTTATTAATCACAGGCACTGCTCCCGCACTAATTACCCCACCTATTCTCATGAAACTTATAGCCCTACCCCGCTTTTTAACGAACCATTGACTAACTAGTGTAGACGGAATAAGAGTCATTGAACCTTGACCTAGTAATCTTAAAAATACAAATCCAATAAATAACATAATAGGATTAAAAACAAAACTCATCCACAAACATGTGATTCCGAGTAGAAAAGATATTATGGTAAGCATCTTTCTGTGTCCTGCTGAATCAATTTTCCTTCCAATAAAGGGAAGCATAAGCCCAGCACATAGCGATGCAGAAGAATAAATACTAGAAACTAAAGACCTACTCCATCCGAACTCTTTAATATATGCGTTTATGAATATAGAAATTGAATATGTTTGTCCAGGTCCCGCAAAAAAAAATGACATTGCTGAAATAATTATAATTACATAACCATAAAAAAATGAAATCTTTCGGGGCTTAATTTTACCTTTAATTCTCAAAAAAACACCTCCTTAGGCAAATTTATTATAACAATACATTCGTATAAAATAGAAAACTCCTATTTAGCCTAAACCACTAAATAAGAGTCTATAATTACGATGTTTTTAGTGTCCGCTTTATCAGTCTAATCCACCAGGTTTATTAAACATTGCAACCTGGTCTAAAATACTCATACTATCAGTATTTGCCCCTACTATATGAACTTTAATTCCCATTTTATGATACTTTAAAACCACTTTTTCTATAGCATTAACCGCTGAATGATCCCAAATATGAGAATTTGAAAAATCAATGTGAACAGTTTTTTTGTTTTTATCGTATCTAAAATCATCAACAAAATGTTTTGCTGAGGCAAAGAATAATTGCCCATGAACCTTGTATACAGCTTCGCCATTTTCTCTGTCTATTGTATATTCTATATTGATTTTGGCAACCTTTGATACAAAGAACATGCAACTTAAAACCACACCAACAAAAACTCCAATAGCAAGATTATGAGTAAATATAACTGTTACAACTGTAACTAGCATTACTACAGTATCTTGTGTAGGAACTTTATTCATAGTTTTTAATGAGTTCCAGTCAAATGTGCTTACTGAAACCATAATCATAACAGCTACTAATGCCGCCAGTGGAATTTGAACCACAAGGCTATTTAAAACAATTATTAGAAACATTAAAACTACTCCTGCTGTTAACGATGATAGCCTAGTTCTTCCACCAGATTTAACATTAATAACTGATTGTCCAATCATTGCACAAGCGGCCATTCCGCCAAATAAACCGACCACTATATTTCCTATACCTTGCGATATACATTCCCTGGTCTTATTACTTCTTGTATCTGTCATTCCATCAACAATTTCTGCTGTTAATAATGATTCGATAAGTCCCACAAATGCTAGTGATATAGCATAAGGAAATATAATCTTTAATGTATTAAGTGATAAAACCACATTAGGGATTAATAAACTTGGCAAGCTGTTTGTTATTGTTCCCATATCACCTACAGTTCTAACACCACTACCGGAAAATATAGCTATAGCACTTACCACTATAATAGCTACTAATGGAGATGGAACAGCCTTTGTTATATATGGAAATAAATATATTATTGCAAGTCCCACTACAACCATTGCATACATCGTCCAATTTTCTCCATTAAAGGATGGCAACTGAGCCATAAATATGAGTATTCCAAGTGCATTAACAAATCCGATCATTACAGGATGAGGGATGAATTTCATTAACCTATTTACGCGAATAATTCCGAGAAAGATTTGTATTATTCCGGCGAATATTGTTGCAACTAGCATATACTCTATTCCATGCGCTTTAAATAATCCTGCCAATATAAGAGCCATTGCTCCAGTAGCTGCTGAAATCATTCCCATTCTGCCACCTAATATTGCGGTAACAATCGCCATACATACAGCTCCATATATTCCCACCATCGGGTCTACTCCAGCTACTATGGAAAATCCTATTGCCTCTGGAATAAGTGCCAATGCCACAACTATTCCTGCCATAACATCTTTATTAATATTTGATAACCATTCATTTTTTAGTGTTTTCCTAATAATTAACGCCTCGCTTTTCTATATTTTATAGTTTGAACCTATTATAAATCTCACGAAAAGCAACTAGCTACTATGCTAGTGTGTTTTGGCATTAAAAGTTCTATTGTAGTATACCTTACCTATATGTTAAGTACAACATATTTGTGTAATGATATCACATCCAATTTATTACACAGAAAATTATTCCTATACACATATAAAATGAGGACCAATTATCATGGCTACTTATATTCTCTAAAATGGACACACAACTACAATAATAACTCTTTTAACTTATCTCCTTTAATTTCATCTGCGCTCCAAGGAATTATAGCAAATTTACCATTTGCGTGTTCATAAACCTTGTTAATCCACTCAATTTCATTACTTGCCTTTGCAGACAGCAATTTATTTGTAGTTCTCGTAGCATGTAGTGATGAATTAATGACCCACCATTTTGTAGCAATTTTAGCACGTTTCAAATCTTCTTCAAGACGTGTTGCTTCATATACAGGCGTAGCTTCAGCCAGAGTTACAATTATTACCTCAGTTTCATTTTCATTTTTAAGACGAGGTAATAGTTTCCTAACAGCTTTTGGAACATCTCCTTGTGAACGTTTGATTTCCTTATTATAGCTTTGAGTAGAATCGAGTAAAAGCAGCGTGTGTCCTGTTGGAGCAGTATCCACTACAACAATTTCATCTTCGGCCTTATCAATTATTTCCGCAAAAGCTCTAAACACCGCAATCTCCTGTGTGCATGGAGACCGCAAATCCTCCTCTACGTATGCTATATCATCATCAGCCATTGTTTCTCTTGCTTTTGAAAGTACTTCACTTTTATATTTTTCTAGTTCAGAATTTTCATCAATATGGCTCATAGTTATATTACTACTCTCATTAATGATATATTTAAGGTGAGCTGCAGGATCAGTTGTAGTAAGGTGTACCTTTTTTCCCTTTGCCGATAATCCCAGTGCAATAGCAGCTGCAATTGTAGTTTTGCCTACCCCGCCCTTACCCATGGTGAATATCACCTTTTTATTGCTTTTGTATAGGTCTTCAATGACGTCTTTAAGTCCCGGAATGGCTTCTGCATTTATCTTTTCACTGCGTGCATTATAACTATCTTTAGTAAGAAGTGCCCTTACATTTTCCATGCCTGTTATACTGTAGGCTCTAAGAGGCACCATATAAGTGCTAATTCCTTCTAATCCTTGTGGTATTTCCCTTAGTGATTTTTGTTGTTTCTTATACAGACTTTCGGATATGCTATCATCATAAGAACTCATTACACCATTAATTATCATCGTTTGATTGTTCACTCCGATATCTGAAAGTTCTTTTGATGCTCTTTCCGCTTCTTTTAGTGGGGTACTTTCTGGACGAGCAATGATAATTAGGGTTGTTAATACTGCATCACCTAATGTTTCTACTGCTTTTTTATATATTTCCCTTTGACTCTCTAAACCCGATAATTGACCGAGGCAAGATGCACCATGTGTGTTTTCACTAATGAAATTACTCCATGCTGCTGGTAACTGAAGCATTCTAAGTGTGTGCCCTGTTGGCGCAGTATCAAATATAATATGGTCATATTCTTCCTGAACTTTTTCATCTGTAATGAATTTTGAAAACTCATTAAAGGCTGCTATTTCAACAGTACAAGAACCAGAAAGCTGTTCTTCCATGTTATTAAGCACTGCATCAGGAAGTTTACCACGGTAAGGGGCAATAACACTCTCTCTATGTTCTGCCGCTGCCTTTATTGGGTCAAGGTTTACAACAACAAGATTCGGCACTTCTTTAATTTGGACACCCTTATTGTTAAGCTCAACATTAAAAACATCTTGCAGATTTGATGCAGGGTCGGTACTAATTAGGAGTACTTTTTTTCCTCTGTCAGCAAGATTTACTGCTGTAGCGCAAGCAGTTGAAGTTTTGCCTACGCCGCCCTTACCTGTATAAAATAGATATTTTGAAAGTTTTATATTTTGTGGATTAAAAATTTCCATGTGAGTTACCTCCTGTTTCATAATTAAGTCGATTTTATTTTAAAGCTCTTATGTTTTTCGCTTAAAAAGTTCATTTCTACATCTAAAAATTTCGCTAATTCTTCATTTGTTGGATACTTGCCCACTAGAACTATTTCACCATCTAGGACAGTAATCGGGAACTCATCGACACCCTTTTCCATAATAAACATGTTAACTACTTTATTATCTACAAACTCCTGCGGTGAGCCTGAGAGGTTAAATCTCTCGACCTCAACTCCTCTCTTTTTAAGTGAACTAAGAACAGTTGAAATCCTTAAAAGCTCAGGGTCAACGCCTACTCCACAAAGACCTGTGGAGCAACACATAGCAGCTTCAAATATTTGCATTTTTTTCATTTATAATCTCTCCAATCATATTTATTATTACTTGTTTTGAACTACAGGTTCTGGAAACCAATGGCTGGTTTTGTTTGCTATTCTTACAAGAATCAGCATTACTGGAACTTCAACTAATACTCCTACCACTGTAGCAAGTGCTGCTGGGGAGTCTATCCCGAACAGTGCAATGGCAACTGCAACTGCAAGTTCAAAAAAGTTAGACGCTCCAATCATTCCAGCTGGTGCTGCAATATCATGTGTTAGTCTTAGCTTTTTACTTGTTAAATAAGAAATAAAGAATATAAAAAATGTTTGTATAGTTAGAGGAACTGCTATTAGTAAAATATGCAATGGATTATTTAATATGGTTTCACCTTGAAATGAGAATAGCAATATAAGCATAAGTAGTAATCCAATAGTAGTTGCATTATCAAACTTATGCAAGAAGTCATTTTCAAAATATTCTAGGCCTTTTTTCTTTGTTACCATAATTCTAGTCAAAATTCCAAAAGCTAGAGGAATAACAACAAATAAAACCACTGATAAAATCAGTGTGTTCCAAGGAACAGTAATATTACTAACACCTAAAAGAAATTTAACGATAGGAATGAACGCGACCAATATAATCAAATCATTTGTTGCTACTTGCACAACGGTATAAGCCGGATTACCTTTTGTAAGATGACTCCATACAAATACCATGGCAGTACAGGGAGCAGCTCCTAGTAAGATTGTTCCTGCAAGATATTTCGTTGCTAGTTCTGGCGTTATAAATGCTTTGAATACTACAAAAAAGAAAAACGAAGCTATTCCATACATTGTAAATGGTTTTATAAGCCAATTTGTTATCCATGTTACATATAAACCTTTGGGGTTCTTGCCAACATCTTTAACGCTTTGAAAGTCTACCTTCATCATCATTGGATAAATCATTATCCAAATAAGTATAGCTGTAGGTATTGAAACTTTCGCATACTCAAACTTATTTAAAAATCCGGGAATTACTGGAATAAACTTTCCAATAAGAACACCAACTACCATACAAATAGCTACCCAAACTGTTAAATATTTTTGAAAAAATCCAATTCTAGGTTCTTTTACTTCTTCCATATTAATCACTCCTTAATTCACAATAATTATATTTATAATTTGGAATATATAATATCTCCTATTTGTCACCACATAAGTCCTGAAGTTTACATTTACCCAATCTTTCGCAATCACTACTATAAGAGTTTAATTTTCTAAGTTCTTTTGTTAAATAAGCAAATAGATCCGGTTTTTTTTCTATAAAGTTATTATCTATTTTGTAATATACCCACTGTGCTTTTTTATAGCCCTCAAGAATTCCAGATCTTTTAAGCGCCGTTAGATGCCTGGAAACATTTGATTGATTCATATTTAGACACTGTTCAATTTCACATACGCACATTTCACCGTCCATAAGCAATGATAATATTCGAAGTCTATTTTCTTCTGCTAATGCTTTAAATATATCTACCATTACATTTTTCCACTTAAATTAATTTCATCGTTTTCAATTCTTTTCTTTAAATCTTTTACCTTCTCTTCGATTATTTTTGCAGTCTTTATAAATTCTGCGTCAGATTTCCCAGTAGGGTCATCTAGTCCCCAATCTTCTTCATGTTTGTGGACCATTAGCGGGCAAACTACATTACATCCCATTTTTATAACAACATCCGCTTCTGGTATATCATCTATTAATTTGGATGTGTGAGTTTCATTCATGTCTAACTTATATAAATCCTTTATTATTCTCACCGCGTCTTGGTTAATTTGTGGCTTAGTTTCAGTACCTGCTGAATATGATTCAAACACCTGTGACGCAAATTGTTTTCCCAGTGCCTCTGCCATTTGTGATCTGCACGAATTGTGTACACATATAAATGCTACTTTTGGTTTCATATAATGATTCTCCTTTTTTATGTTAGATTCTAACCATAATTTGTATATTTTTATATTTGTCTATACTCATATACTAATATTAACTACCTATTTTGTCAACACTTTATCATTATATTATAAGCATCATTTATTGGTCGTCACCTGGAGTCACGAAGTGGTTTTTTGAGCTTAAATGAGAATGGCAACATCTACAAAGATGTTGCCATTCTTAAAAGGCTTAGCTTTTAACTTAATTAGATAGTTGCCTTTTAAATATAGCTGAATCTGAATCTGTATCTGATTTGGCCATCCAACCCTCTCCTACTTGAGGTGGAAAGGCAAAACCTACAAGTTCCCAACCCTGCTTGCCATAATCATTTAGCTGCTGTTGCAACTTTATTGGCTCCCTTAAATCCAAAACTTCTTCTGTTTTTATAACTTTATATTCCCATTCCATAAAGATCTCTCCTTTAGTTAATTTGTATAAAATTCGCTGTCATACCGAAATGTTTTGTTATAGTGTTAACTTCTCATTTATAAAATATTCAATTTGTTTATTTTTGCGAACTATAATTTTTATATCCACCAGATATATTATATACTTTTTTAAATCCCCTATTAATTAATATATTCTGAACTGCATTTCCAGTTATACCTTTATTACAGTAAGTTATAATAATTTTTTCACTATCTAGTTCATTACACTTTTCTCTAATTTCTGCATGAGGAATATTAATTGCAACTTCCATATGAGCATCGCAGTACTGCTTTTCTATTCTTGTATCTATTACAATAACATTTTTATCATCTTTAATAAGTGTATCAAGTTTCTCTGGTGTTATAAGTTTTCTACCTTTATTTATTGCATTGTCTAGAATCATTCCCGTATACATAACAGGGTCCTTAGCTATTGAGAATGGTGGTGCATAAGCTAAATCAAGATGGAATAAATCCGAAGCGCAAGCCCCAAAGGTTATTGCCGTTACAAACACATCAATTCTTTTATCAACACCATTTGTACCAACAATCTGAACTCCAAGCAGCTTGCCTGTATTTTTATCTGCAACTGCCTTAATTGTCATATCTTCACCACCATAATAAGTTGCCTTATCAGGCTTTGTATTATGACAAACAGCTACTTCATAACCTTCCTTTATTGCTTCTTTTTCACTTAACCCAGTGCTTGCAATAGCCATGTCAAAAACCCTGAAAATTCCAGTTCCAAGGATTCCTCTGAATTCAAGTTTTCCACCATTCAATGCTTCTCCTACTATTCTTCCTGTTTTATTTGCAGTAGAACCTAGTGGTCTATAAATACTTTTTCCTGTTACACATGAATAACTTTCTGCGCAATCTCCACATGCATATATATAATTAAAGTTAGTCTTCATTTTCTTATTTACTTTAATTGCTCCAGTTTCACCAATTTCTATTCCAGCATCCTTAGCAAGCTGAATATTAGGCTTAATTCCTACGGCCATAATGACAAAATCTGTTTCTACTTCTCTTCCACTACTTAATATTACTTTCGTGCTTGGGAATTCCCTTTCAATAGAAACTACACTGTCTCCTAAAACAATTTTAACATCTTTTTCTTTTAAATAATTTTCAATATATATTGACATATCTTTGTCCATAGCAGGCATAACTTGAGGAGCAAGTTCAACTACAGTAACCTCAATACCTAATTCCTTCAGGTTTTCAGTCATTTCAAGACCTATAAATCCTGACCCCACAATCACTACCTTTTTAGGACTGTTTTTATTTATAAATGCTTTAATTCTATCAGCACTCTGAACGTTTCTTAAATAAAATACATTCGCCTTATGAACACCAAAAATATTAGGTATAAATGCACTAGCTCCTGTAGCTATAACAAGTTTATCAAAATTTTCAATAAAAACCTCATCAGTCTTTAAATTTCTCACAGTTAATTTCTTTTCTGTAGCATCTAAGTTTAAAACTTCATGTCCCGTGAACACGTCTACATTATATTTTTTCTTAAAGTAATCAGAATCCCTTGGAACTATCTCAGCTCTGTTTTTTACTTTATTTCCAATGTAATATGGAAGCCCACACCCTGAGTAAGATATATCCGTATCTTTATCAAATATAATTATTTCTGCATCTTCATCGTTTCTTCTTGCCTTTGCAGCCGCCGAAGTTCCAGCTGCTACTGCACCTATAATTACTATTTTCATTGTTTTTGCCTCCTTAGTTTATAAAAAATTATATATCTAAAGTCCTAGATAAAACATATAAAAAGCAATAAGCAAAATAACTGTGCCCATAATATATTTTAACGCTTTACTAAATGTATTGTATTTATTACTTGAAGTAAGTTTTGTTACAAAACCAACTGATGTTCCTGCTAATATAACTAGGAAACTATGTCCTATTGAATATAATAGTAAAAGTAGTAATCCCCCTGCAATATTGCCTTCCTTTGCTACTATAGAAAGTAATACTATAAGTACTGGAGTTGAACATGGCGATGAAAATATACCTCCTAGTACTCCTGCTACAAAAGCGCCTATATAACCTCGTTTTGGTTTTTTGCTTGTTAAAGTAGCTGATGGTATAAAATTATATATCTCCCACACTTGAAGTGCCATAAGTACCATAAGAATACCTAGTGCAATATACCAAAGGGAACTTGATGTTCCCATAAGCTTTCCTAAAATAGACGCCATGGCGCCTAGAATTGTGAAAGTAACTGCCATCCCAGAAGCAAAAACTAGTGATAGCTTAAATGCTTTTTTTGTATCATTGTTCCCAGTTCCACCTACGTAGCCAATAACAAGGGGAACACTAGTAAGTGCACAGGGTGTAAATGAGGTTAATAAACCTGCAAAAAGTGCAATTAAAGGTGCAAGCCAAAAACTTTCAGAAATGAGCTTTGATAATATATCTAACCACTGCGTAATCATTCTACACCCATCTCCCTTAACACATTAATGAATTGATCCTTAGTAAGTCCACCCTCATGAGCAGTAATTAGATGTTCATCTGTTTTTTTAGAAGAATACATTTTCATTTGCAATTTATCTGGATCTTTTGGCTTAAAAGGTTTACCATCTTTGTCGAAGAAAACTTGTGTTGGAATTACGCTAATTGGATACCCATCTGCTAAACTTTTATACTTCCATACGTCAACGAACTTTATTATTACTTTCCCACGAAGCTCTTTATTAAGCTCCACTAGAGTAGGCGCCATTTCCTTACAAGGAACACAAGAATCCGCACCAAAATCGATCATAATTGGTAGTCCATAGGATTTAAGCTTTTCTATATCCAGACTATCCGTTACGTTTAGAGCGAACGATGTATTATCCTCTTCCACAATTTGAGTTTTATTAGAGTTTTTAAAATACCATATTGCTCCTATTAACGCAACTATAAGTATAGGTACAATTATTTTACCCATATTTTTAGAAGACTTTACATTCTTTTTTTCGTCCATCAAAAGCACTCTCCTATTATAATTTTGATTTCACATTTATATAAATTTATGAATTGTATTATATTTTTATACATAGATAATTTCAAAGTTCTGTATCAAAACAAATGAAAGCTATGAAATTCAGGTGTTAACCCTAAAATTCATAGCTTTTAAATCTAAACTAACAATAGTTTTATAAAAGTACTTACCACGTAAAATATACAAATCCCCCGCCCAGCGTTGTTGTATTGTACCATAATTTAAGATCTATTCTTTTAATCTGACCTTCATCCAAAATGTTTACAAACACACTTGTTCCATCATCTTCATACTCAAGAGAAATTATTGTTACCCAATGCCAAGGCGCAAAGTTTTTCACCTGACCATTACATAAATTCAAAAAGGCTATAGGCGCATTTTTTAATAAGGAACCATTTATGAATTTTATTATTTTATCTAATTCAGGCCGGTTAGCCTTATCTTCAGGTATATCACAATAATCATATTCAACATTCAGACCTTTTGCTAGTGTATAAGAAATTACAGCCTCATAAAACATTTTAGTTGTTGGTATCCCTTTTGTTGTAGGGGTAACATACTCCCAAATTTCTTCCATTGCTGGCAAACAGTTTTCTTTGTTACCAAAGCTATGTTCGAGTATCAAAGTGGTCCTTGTTTGAATTAAATAAGCAATAATATTTGTGGCTGCAGACGGTCCGCATCCCGATAGACGTTGCCACTCTGTAGCATAACATTCTTGGTGGTAACCATAACATGGTTTATGTGTATATCTATCTACTACCCTAAATAAATCTAGATTAGACAAAGACACTATATTCATAAACCCATCTCCTCTCTACTATTATAGTGTAATTCTAGTTTTACTATTACTAATTCTTTTTACTACTATTGCTCCTATAGTTCCTGCTAAAAGCATTGTCACTGCAGCAATTATAAATACTGTTCCAATACTCCCTACACTTATTACCTTGCCATTTATGATTGTTCCTATCGCTCCACCTACAAACATATTAAAGGAAGCAAGCGACATAGCTGTTCCTCTTAATTTCGGCATAGTTTCTTGAGCTGTCATTACTAGTGTAGATTGCATAGATATAAATGCTATTCCGAATCCGAAAAGTGCTACTCCGATAATAATTGGATTACTTGCAAAGGCTATCGTTAATAGTGAAGCGCCTCCTAATATTCCAGCAAACAGTAAAAAGTTATCTTTTAATTTTGCTCTTAATGCTGGCGCTTTTCTACCACCAATTACAGTAGCTATACCGAATAAAGTTAATATAAGTCCTACATAAAACACATTATAACCCGTTCTCAATTGTACTAGTTTTCCTGAAAAAGTAAAGCTTCCAAACACACTGAATCCGACCAGCATTATGGTAGATACAACTCTTACAAACTTTTTATTAGAAAGAGCTATTTTGTAAACACTTATAAATTCAAGCTTATCAATTACTCCACTGCTCTTTGGTAAGATCTTAAGCATTGCAACTGCCATTATAAGTTCCGCTACTCCATATATAAAGTATACGACGCGCCAAGATCCAAAGTATGCTAGGGCTCCACCAATTGCTGTAGCAGATGCTCCACCTAGAAACATAAGTCCCATAACCTTTCCTATGGATTTTTGCCTATTAGCATTATCATAACTTTCACCTACAAGTGCCATGGTTACAGGAAATATACCTGCAGCAAAGGCACCATTCATAGCTCTAAATAAAATTAGTGAAGGTAAGTTAAATGCAAATGCTCCTAGCATACTGAATATAGCAGTACCAAAGGCTGCAATATTAATTATTTTAGTTTTTCCATACCTATCTCCTAGTGGTCCAAATAAAATTGTGAAAATCCCAAAGGTAAGCATATAAGCCGTTACTGACAATGCAGCTGTGCTTATTGTTAGATTTAAATCCTTGGAGATATTAATTAGTAATGGTGCAACAGCATAATTATCACCATTGGCAAAGAATGACATTATTGCCAAGGTCATGAGCATAGTATTTTTACGTTTATTTTCCATTATAGTCTCCTTATTTATTGTTATTGTAAATTACAGGTTCAACTGTCTTGTATCGTTATATCTTAATAATATAATATGTAATACATGTATTAAGGGCCTAAGAATCAGACCCTTGTTAAAATTATCCAACTAATAAAGTAGTTTTATCTTCCAGAGAAGCCTATTATAAATATTTTTTAATTTCCTCAGATGATGGTACTCTACCCATAATTTTTACTTTTTCATCTACTACTAGAGCAGGCGTTTTCATAACTCCATAAGCCATGATTTTTTTAAAGTCTTCAACCTTTTCTATAGTTGCCTCAATACCTAACTCCTCTACTGCCTGTTTTGTGTTTGCCTCTAATTTTTTACAATTAGCACATCCTGAACCTAAAACTTTAATTATCATAATATTTCTCCTTTTAAATTTATTTTTTAAACGAGTAAGAATGAAAATGCATTAAATAGATATCCTATTATAATTATACCTGTTGCAACTATAGCAACAAATATAGCTAATAATTTAGGTTTAACAACTTTACTAAGCATAATTAATGATGGAAGTGAAAGAGCAGTTACAGCCATCATAAATGATAATACTGTACCAATACCTACACCTTTTCCAAACAATGCTTCTGCTATTGGGAGTGTTCCGAATATATCCGCATACATTGGTATGCCCACTGCTGTTGCCAGTAGTACTGCAAATGGATTATTATTTCCAACTACATTCTCTATTATTGACTGAGGTATCCAGTTATGAATTGCAGCGCCAATGCCTACGCCGATTATAACATATATCCAAACCTTGTGAAAAACATCTTTAACCTGCTGTTTCGAATAATATATTCTCTCATTTCTTGTAAGCTCAATTACTTCTGCATCCACATTTTCTATTTCTTTCACATAACCTTCTACATACTTTTCAAGCCCTAATTTATCTATAATAGTTCCACCAATAACTGCTAAAATTAATCCTACAACTACATATGCTATAGCGATTTTCGGACCAAAGAAAGACATTAAAATTAATAGTGATGCTAAGTCTACCAGTGGTGAAGATATAAGAAAGGAAAAAGTTATTCCAAGAGGTAATCCTGCTGAGGTAAAACCTATAAATATTGGAATACTAGAACAACTACAAAATGGTGTAATGGTTCCTAGTAATGCTCCTAGTATATTTCCCTTTACTCCTTTGATATTTCCAAGAAGTTTCTTTGTTCTTTCTGGTGGAAAATAACTTTGAACATAAGATATAGCAAAAATCAATACTGATAATAGTATAAATATCTTTATAATATCATATATGAAAAAGTGTACGCTACCACCTAATCTTTCTTGCATTGACAGTCCAAATACATTTTCTACAAGACTCTTAATAATATCAGAAAGCCAAGTCATTTTTAAAAGCGCATCATTTAAAAAGGAAAATATTTGTGTTATTACATTCACTATTATCACCTGCCTGTTTAATATTTTACAAATTATTTCGTTAAATTAATTATTGCAATCACATTTAGTCTTAAACATTTCCAAGTATTCATCACCCTTTTGAAGATTCTCTATATCCTTTTGCACCCTAATATAATCCGCTGAATTTGAGATTATTTTCGTAAGTATCTCTCTAAGAAGTTCATTATCCATATCTAAGTAGTAATATACAAATTTCTCCTGCCTTTCATCTTTTACAAAGCCCATGTCTCTAAGTTTGCCTAGGTGCTTTGAAATTTTAGGTTGGGGTTCTTGTAAAATTCCTTGAATTTGGCATACGCAGAGCTTCTTATGATATATCAAGACTAATATTCTAAGCCTTGTTTCATCAGACATCACTTTGAATAAATTCATTAGTTTTTCCATAAGTTTCACATCCTTATATATTAATTGAATAACTGTATTCTCATATACCCATGTGAGTATATGTATATATTATGCTTAAATCCACTGTTTGTCAACCAATTTCCGTTACTTATAAAAATAAATATTATTAATCATAATGGAAAGAGGATACATTTTTATTAATATCAATAAGCATTAATCGAATATATCACTACTTATTTTTTTACTTGAAATTTATGTTATAATTAACATAAAAATCTAAAGTTTAGTGCACACTATAGCATCGGTTAATTTTGTTGTGTACGCCATAAATAAATACAAAATAGTTAATTAGTAATTTTTATAAAGGAGTTAATTTATGAACGATTATGAAGATAATGCACTAAGAGAATTATTACTATGGAAAGAAAAAACGAAAAAAAAACCATCATTTACAAGTGAAATAACTAAAGGCATACAAAGCAAGATGAATAACATGTATCCTGATAAGATTCAAACTTTTATCACTGATTCAATTAAAAATATGGTAAAACCTGTACTATCCGGTTCTGAGTATATTTCAAAAAAACCGGTAACTAATGCGACTCTAGAGGAGCGAGAAAAATTAGCGAAGAATAGCATTGATTTTTATAGAACCCTTGCCACTGCCAGTGGAGCTGGCACTGGAGCTTCTGGCCTTCTAGTTGGTCTTACAGACTTCCCTATTCTTTTAAGTTTAAAAATAAAGTTTTTATTTGAAATAGCTAGTATTTATGGTTTCGATGTCAGCAATTATAAAGAAAGATTATACATTTTGAACATTTTTCAGTTAGCATTTTCTAGTGACAAAAGAAGATTAGAAATTTATGATCAAATTTCTAATTGGGATAGTTATGCAAAAGATTTGCCCACAGATGTAAACTCGTTTGATTGGAAAACTTTTCAGCAAGAATATAGGGATTATATAGATTTGGCAAAAATGTTACAGCTTGTACCAGGTATTGGACTAGTGGTTGGTGCATTTGCTAATTATAAATTAATGAATCAGCTTTACGATACAGCACTTAATGCATATAGATTACGAGTATTCAAATAAAAGAGAAATGGATTACTACAATATTGTAATAATCCATTTCTCTTTTACATATTCACTTTGTATTAATAATTTTCAGCTAATACCTCAAAATATGCTTTGGGATGCGCACAAGCTGGGCAAACTTCCGGAGCTTTTGTTCCCTCATATATATACCCACAGTTGTCACATTTCCACATAACTGCTGTCTCTCTTTCGAATACTGTATTGTTTTCTACTCTGCTTAAAAGTTGTCTATACCTTTCGTCATGATGCTTTTCAACCTCAACAATTTTTCTATAAACAAAAGCGACATCTGGAAAACCTTCCTCTTCCGCAACTTTTGCAAATGCTGGGTAAAGTTCTGACCATTCTTCTTTTTCTCCATTTGCTGCCCATAACAAATTCGATTTGGTATCAGATAAGCCTACAGGGTATGTAGCGTTAATTTCTACCACTTCTCCATTTAAACTTGAACTTAAGAATTTAAAGAATCTTTCAGCATGTTCTTTTTCATTAGCTGCTGTTTCTGTAAATACATTAGATATCTGAATATATCCCTCTTTTTTTGCTACTGAGGAATAATAGGTGTACCTATTTCTAGCTTGAGATTCACCTGCGAATGATTTCATAAGATTTTCAGCTGTTTTTGTACCTTTTAATGTTTTCATAAAATACCTCCTTGTTTTCTCAATGAGAAAAATCTATATATGGTATTTATTCTATAAATAGAATTATTTACCTCTTTAATAAAATAGTATTAACACTTTGTTAATGTTATTTCCCATCTATCTCAGTATATATATTTTCAACTTATATTATACATAGAATGAATTATGTATATATTAAAATGCAGGAATTATATTTCCTTTATATTTATCTTCAATAAATTTCTTAACTTCTGGAGAAGTTAATGCCTTTGAAAGTGCCTCAATATAAGGTTTAGTTTTATCTTCACTTTTAACTGCAAGTACATTTGCATATGGCGAATCTGCTGCTTCAATAGCTAGTGAATCCTCATTTGGATTTAAGTCTGCTTCTATTGCATAATTAGAATTTATAACTGCTGCATCCACATCGTTTAAAACCCTTGGAAGTTGAGGAGCATCGAGTTCTGTTATTTTTAGATTCTTTAGATTTTCTGTAATATCAAGTTTAGAAATAAGATCTCCATCTTTTAATTTTATAAGTCCGGCTGTTTCAAGTACTCTAAGTGCTCTTGCTCCATTTGTAGCATCACTTGGAATAGCTATCTCATCTCCATCTTTTAATTCACTAAGCTCTTTGTATTTACTAGAGTATAGGCCCATAGGTTCAATATGAACCTTTACAGTATAGTCAAGGTCAAGACCTCTTTCTTCACTAAAAGACTCTAAGTAAGGTACATGTTGAAAGAAATTAGCATCTATTTGTCCTTCAGCTAGTGCGGTATTCGGTGTTACATAATCAGTAAATTCTTTTATTTCAAGAGTATATCCTTCTTTTTCAAGTAGAGGCTTTACAACCTCTAATATTTCTTTATGAGGTACTGGTGATGCACCTACTTTGATAACTTTTTTATCAGATATAACCGCTTCCTTTTTTGCTGCACAACCACTTACCGATAGGATTACAACTATTGTTAATAATACGCTTAATATTTTTTTCATTTTAATTTCCCCCTCTTATTTAATTTGGTAGAGAACAATTATCATTGTTCTCCCCTTTTATATTTCACTTAATAGTTATAAGCCATTAAGATACTCTCATTCTAAAATATTATTTAATCATTCTTCTGTATATTAAGTTTCCTAAGGCTTGAATTATTTGAACAACTGCAATTAATATAATAACAGTGTAAATCATGATATCAGTCTTAAATCTATAGTATCCATACTTTATAGCCACATCACCAAGGCCACCTCCACCTATTGTCCCAGCCATAGCTGAGTACCCTATAATGTTTATTATTGTCAATGTAACTCCAAGCACTATAGAAGGCATTGCCTCCTTTACCATAACTGTAAATATAATTTGGTGTGTTTTTGCACCAAAAGATTTAGCAGCTTCAATGATGCCTAGGTCTACCTCTAAAAGTGCAGTTTCGATTATTCTTGCAGCAAAAGGTGCTGCTCCAAGGGTTAGTGGCACTATAGCTGCATTCGTACCTATGGTTGTTCCGGCAATAATCTTAGTTAAGGGGAATATAGATATCATTAGTATAATAAATGGAAATGACCTAAGTACATTTATTACTAAATTTAAACTTTTATAAATAAATGCATTTGGTTTTAGACCTTTAGGACCCGTTATAATAAGCTCTACCGCTGCAATAAATCCTAAAATTATTGCAAATATTGTGGATAATGTCACCATATACATAGTATCTATAAGTGCAGGCAATAATACATCTTTAAATAGCATTTATATCACCTCCCAATCTATACTCTTCTGATCCAAATAGTTTAATATCCTATCCTTATTTTCCGCACCTGCATTTATTATGAGACTTCCCATTACATTATCTCTAAATCTTTCAAGCCTTCCCCATACTATTGAAAAGTCTATGTCAAGCTCTCTGGCTATGGATGTGATTAAACAATTTTGGCTAATTTCCTTCGGGAAAAATATTTTAATGTTATAACGCGTGATAGGTAACACTTCTTCATCACCCATAAGTGTTTTCATTTCGCTTGTTGGCTTCACGAATAATTCATCGGTAATTCCACTACTTTTAATTTCCCCACCTTCGAGCAAAATGAATTTATTGCAAATCTCTTTAACAACCTCCATTTGATGAGTTACCACAATAATTGTTATATTTAATTTGTTATTGATATCTCTTAAAAGCTGCAATATAGATTTTGTGGTTTTTGGATCCAGTGCAGAAGTGGCTTCATCGCAAAGTAGTATTTTCGGATTAAGTGAAAGCGCTCTTGCAATTCCAACTCTCTGTTTCTGGCCTCCACTAAGTTCACGTATATTACTATTTACCTTCTCACTTAGCCCTACTAAATTTATTAAGCTATCTACTCTTTTTTTAATAGAAATTTTATCCATTCCCCATACCTCTAGTGGGAATGATATGTTTTCATAAACATTTTTTCTACTTATAAGATTAAAACTCTGAAAAATAATTCCTACATTTTTTCTGAACTCTCGAAGTTCTTTTGAACTTAGCTCCTTTACCTCTTTTCCCATTATATTAATGGTACCTTCGTCATAGGTTTCAAGGCCATTAAAGCATCTAAGGAGTGTGGACTTTCCTGCTCCACTTTGACCAATTACACCATATATGTCACCTTTATCTACTGTAAAAGAAACATTATTTAGTACTTTTTCTGTCGAAAAACTTTTACATGCATTGCAAACTTTAATCATAATATCTCTTCTCCTTTATCCTTAATATTGACAACCTTAATTTTTTACACGAAAAAATAGAGCCCAAAGAATAAACTTGGGCTCTATTTGCCAAACTTATTCTTATCTCGCAGCAATGCTGCAGGATTTAACACCATGTATCATGTAAATGATACTGGTTGTCGGGTTTCATAGGGCCAGTCCCTCCACCTCTCTCGATAAGATACTATTAAATTTTACTATAAAAACAAAAAACCTCTTTCATCAAAATAAAATGATGAAAGAGGTATAAATTACAAGGACACCTCTCTCATCTTTCACTAAGCTAAATAAACTTAGTGCAGGAGTTAGCACCATTTCAGATAAATAATATCTGGTGGTTGCTGAGGTGTCATCGGGCCATTCCCTCTACCTCTCTTGATGAGAATTGATTGATTTATTAAATTAGACCTATAATATCATTATTTAAATATAATGTAAAGTGTTTTTTTGTTTAAAATAGAAACTTACTACTTGCAACGCGGGTGACAACTGGTATATTATAGAGATAAATATAGTGAAAGCGGGGAGTAAAATTATGATGAAAATACCAGAAAGAATTAAATTAGCAAATCTTCCAACTAAAATCGAGAAACTTGATAGATTTTCAAAACTCATGGGCGGCCCTAATATTTATATAAAAAGAGATGATTATACAGGAACTGAGATGTCAGGGAATAAAATAAGAAAGCTTGAATTTGCAATTAAGGAAGCTCTTGATATGGGATGTGACTATTTAATAACTTGCGGAGGTATTCAGTCTAATCATGCAAGATCCACAGTAGCCGCAGCTGTTAAACTAGGAATGAAAGCCGGCCTTGTTTTAAGAGGTACTGAAGATACCGAGGTAGATGGTAATTTGTTTATAAACAAACTTTTAGGTGCTGATATAAGATTTGTTACACCACTTGATTATAAGAATAGACGAGTTGAAATAATGGAGGATTTAAAAAGTGAAATGGAGCTCAAGGGGTTTAAACCATACATTATACCAGAGGGAGCCTCTAATGGAATTGGTAGCTTTGGATATTATAATGCTATGGAGGAGATACTTGCCCAGGAAAAAGAGATGGGTATTCATTTTGATGGAATATTTATAGCAGTAGGATCAGGTGGAACCTATGCGGGACTCCTACTTGGGAGTAAAATATTCAAAAGTGATTCACAAATCTTTGGAGTTAATGTATGTGATAATGAGGAACATTTTAAAAACCAAATTCATGAAATACTTATGGAAAGTAGCAGTTATTTGGATATCGATGTTCCATTTGAAACGTCTGAAATTAATATAATAGATGGATATGTAGGACGAGGCTATGCTCTAAGTACCCTTGTGGAACTTACTTTTATAAGTGAATTTGCAAAACTTGAGGGGATTATACTTGACCCTGTTTATACAGGTAAAGGAATGTATGGACTTTCGCAGGAACTGGAGAAAGGTAAATTCAAGGACTTTAAAAATATATTATTTATTCATACAGGTGGACTATTCGGACTTTTTCCTCAAAAGTATTTATTTGATTTTAGTAACAACTAAACATGATAGCTCCCACCAAGCTTCATATCGTTCTAAATATATGAGAAGGTAATTTTATTATTAGTAAAATACTGTAAAATATAATACGCTTTTTTATTAAAATTTATTTTTAGGAGAGATGAAAATGAAGATAAAAAAGAATCCGAGGCTACCCTCGGATTCTTTTATTTTATTCAACTATTTCAAATTCTGTTTTAGGAACTCCACACAATGGACAAACCCAATCTGCAGGAATATCTTGAAACTTAGTACCTGGTGCTACTCCTCCATCTGAATCTCCTTCTGCTGGATCATAAATGTATCCGCATACTATACAAACATACTTATCCATATAAAACATCTCCTTTTAATTTGCATAACTTTATTATTCTCTTAATATTTTCTGATATGCTATTTTAGCATAAATTATTAGTTTTTCAACTTGTCACTTGCCACGTGGGTGTCATCATTTTTAGTAAAGATAACTTCAACTATGGCACTAAAAAAACCTACCAATATTCCAAATACAATATAATTCAAAGTAAAAAAATCCTTAATTATAACGCTTAGGAAAATAACAGTTATAAATATAGCAATTTTAAAGATTTTTTTATGTTTTGATTTTCCCACTAACCTTTGTAACGGAACAAATAATTTCAAACGACTTTTATTTAATGCATCTAATATTATGCCAAATATAATAGCCGATAAAATAACACTTATAAATGCATATACATTATTCATATTATATCGTCCTCCTTGTAAATTTCTTGTTTTAATAATTAAATAAAAGTTACATATATTGTATCATAGTAACTATAATAATAATAATATATTTTTATATTGTATTTTTAAGTGTATAATTATGGTTATCTTAAATAGTTTATCGAGGTGACCTATGATTAAAAAAAATATATCACGAACACATTCATTTATTATTATTTCAGTAAGTATTCTCCTAATTTCTATTTGTATTTTAACCAACACATCCCTTGCATATGGATTTTTAGGTGGTATTGTTTTCACTTCCCTTATACTCATGAAATATAAATATACCATGAAAGACATACTAATACTAATTCTTTCTGGTCTAAAAGAAGCCTGGACACTTTATGTTCTAATTCTACTTGTTGGCGCAGCAGCTTCAGTATGGTTAGCTTCTGGCGTGGTACCCTCTCTAATGTATTATGGGTTTGAATATATGAAGGGAATGAATTTTCTATTGGCTGCTTTTTTAATAGTTTCATTAGTATCCATATTCATGGGCACAGCAATTGGAACGGTTAGTACAATAGGCGTTGCATTACTTGGCGTAGGCAAAGGCTTTGGAGTTCCGGCTCCACTACTTCTTGGAGTAATAGTATCTGGTGCTTTTATTGCGGACAAGATGTCTCCACTCTCCGGTCTATTAAATCTCACCCTTACCGCAACAAAAAGAAGCTATAAGGAAGTGCTTACCGCAATGCTTCCAACCTTCATACCACTATTTTTAATTACCGCTGTAGTATATTATTTAATGGGTATGCATTTTACCATAAGCCCCGACTCTGAAAGTCTTCTACAATATCAAAATGCTCTATTAGAAGGCTTTAAAATTTCTCCATACATTGCACTTCTTCCTGCTATAGTCCTTATACTGCCCCTTTTGGGTTTTAAAACAATCCCTACAATATTAATAGGTGTTTTTGCAGGTTGCCTAGTTAGTGTTTTCTTTCAGCATATGTCGTGCGCTAGACTTATAAGTTCACTTTTCTTTGGCTACAGTGGTTCTACTGCCTCTGCTGAACTTAATAAAATACTAATTAATGGTGGTATTAGATCAATGATAGAGGTCGTTCTTATAGTTATGGGAGCGGTTAGTTTAACAGGTCTTTTCGAAAAAACTGGAATGATAGTACCTTTAATTAAAAAGGTAACTAATGGTGCGAAGACTAAAGGACAACTTATTATTAAAACATCCCTAATTAGTAGTTTTTTAACGATAATTACCTGTGACCAGACAGTTGGAATTTTACTTCCCGGTAAACTTCTGCAATATAAATATGTGGAACTTGGTATTGATACAAGTATACTTGCAAGGACTATTTCCGATACTGGAACCATAATTGCTCCTTTAATGGCTTGGAATATTAATGCACTTATACTTAAATCTCTAACGGGGATCTCTGCAACATCCTACGCTCCCTACGCAGTTTTATGTTACTTATCACCCATCATTACAATAATTATTTCTTATAATTTTAAGAAAAAGAATAAATCTGTTGCTGCATAAAAAAACAGGGCTTACATTAATTAATGTAAGCCCTGTTTCATTGTATAGTATTGTCGAATTTAAAATTTTTAAAATAATATTGCTTGTCATCATCAGTAATCTGTTTTATTACTTTACAAGGATTACCTACAGCTATGCAATTCGATGGAATATCTTTTGTTACAACGCTTCCAGAACCAATTACTACATTATTGCCTATAGTAATTCCGGGATTAACTATAACACCTCCTCCTACCCAAACATTGTTCCCAATACTAATTGGGAACGCATACTCAAGTGCTTCATTTCGCGGTTCAAAATGAATGGGGTGCCCGGCTGTAAAAAGGCTTACATTTGGTGCAAACATAACATTATCACCAATTGTAACCGCTGCACAATCTAAAATAATGCAATTGTAATTTACATAGAATTTTTTTCCTACAGAAATATTATACCCATAGTCACAGTGGAATGGCGGTTCTAAATAGAAATCCTTACCCACCCTACCGAAGATTTTTTTTATAATTTCATTATGTTTATTAATTTCCTTTGGGCTTAAATTATTATAATCAAATATCATTTCTTTTGCATATTGACGCTCAGATGATAATTCTTCTCCAAATGCCTTATAAGGTTTTCCATTTAACATCTTTTCCTTTTCTGTCATAGATCAATACCTTCCTCTCTTATTTTACTGTTTTTTAAATAGGTCCCCAGTGTTTCCACGATAAAAATTATATATTATATATATCCTAATTATAACATTATACCCAATAAATTATGAGAAATATAATAACTGATCTAGTGGCCCAATCTCAAACTGGAAATAAACTTTTCATAACAACAAAACTGAAGGAGTGTAGGCCATTACTCCTACACTCCTTCAGTTTCCAAACAAAGTTTATTGTTTTAAAGCATATCCATACTTATATTTTAAACTTGTTTACTTGCTCGAGCATTTCACTAGTCATATTGCTAAGTATTTGAGTTGCTGACACAACCTCTTCTGTTGATGCGTTCATTTCTTCAGATGATGCTGCTATTTCCTCTGCTGATGCTGAAACTTCAAGTGCAACGGAGGATACCCCGTCTACTCTATCCATAATAGCATTTTTTTCTTTATCTATATCTTCAGCCGAATTTTTAACAGTTTCTATTTTAGGAATTACTTCATTAACTGATTCTATTATTTTTGTAAAAGATGTTATTGAACTATTTATAATACTGACCTGGTTTATAAGTTCATTATCCATTTCAACAGAATCCTGAACTATAACCTCAGTATTTTTAGATATCTCATTAATTAATTCAGTGATACTACCAGATGATAGCTTTGATTGTTCCGCCAGTTTTCTTATTTCATCTGCTACCACAGAAAATCCCTTTCCTGCTTCCCCAGCTCTTGCTGCTTCAATTGCAGCATTCAGTGCTAATAAATTTGTTTGTCCCGCAATACTATTTATTATATTAGTAATTTCATTTATTTTACTTATACCTTCTCCAAGACCAACAATTTTTCCGTTAAATGACTTGAATGAGTCACTAACCTTTGTTACCGACTGATTTAATTTATTCATATCACTACTACTCTCGCTTGCCATTGAACTAATTTCTCTGGAATTTGAATCTACAACTTGTATCTCACTAACCATTCCAGATAACTTATTACTAAATCTATCAAGAATTTCTGTTACGTTTATCAAATCCTCAGACTGCGAACCCGTCCCCTCCGCAACTTGATTTATTGCCTCAGCAACATTAAGTGATGCACTAGATATCTCTTCTGCAACTGAAGATAGATTCTCTGATTGCATGTTAATACTTCCTGAATTCTCTTTTATTTTAACAATCATGCTTCTTATTGAATCTTGCATTAATTTCATTGAAGTAGTCATAACTCCAACTTCATCCTTAGATTTCATATATTTGTTAGAAACTTCTTCACTTAAATCACCTTTTGCTAATAAATCCAAGTGTTTAGAAGTTGTTTTTATTCCTTTAGATAGACTGCTAGAAATTATATAAACAATTGCAAATCCTATTAATAAAAATAATATGGATGATACCAGAACAGAAATCTTTAGGCTGTCTAGTTCAGATAATACCTCTGTGGTTGATATTACAACCGCAAGTGACCAATCAGTTCCCTTAACTGGAGCATAGCCTACAAATTTTTCTATTCCATCAAATTCATACTCATCTATGCCTGTCTCTCCTTTACCCATCTTACCTTCAATATTTGCTAATGACTGCAACTTCTCATCCTGTTTTGACTCTTCAATAGCATTATACATTTTTACTACTAAATCTTTGTTGCTATGAGCTATGGTTACCCCATCCTTATTTATCAAAAATGCATTTCCCGTTTCTCCGAATTTAACTTGATTAGTTAGTTCGCTTAACCCATTACCATCTCTGGTTGAAACTAATACTCCAACAATTTCATTGTTATTTTTTATTGGTATTGAATACACTATTACCATGGCTCCGTCTACTTTACTTATTAGCGGATCTGATATGTCATTCTTTCCGGACAACGCTGTTTTAAAATATGGTCTTTCCTTAATATTATCACTTTTTCCATCTGTGTATTTTACATCACCATTTTTATCTGCAATACCCATCTTTAAATTTCCATTTTTTTTAACTTCTTCTAAAAGAATCACCTTTTTATTTTCCCATGAAATTTTAACATCCTGTATTTCATGATTTGTTGCCACTACCTCGAGTGTACTCAACTGACCCTCTATTCTTCCTTGAATATTACTTGCAGATTGTTCTGCAATTTTAGGTAGCGTCTTACTTAAATTTGAATTTAGTGCCTTTGACGAATTTACGAAAGAAGTTGTCCCAAGACCTATACATATAACCAATATCAGTAACCCTAAAAATACTACTAGTTTTGCTTTTATACTTTTCATACTTGCCCCCCGATTTTGTATTTTAAATTAAATTTGATTCACACTATAATATATCGAATGATTGTTTTAATACTTTATCATAATATGTATATTTAGCATACAATTAATTGTATTTTGTTGAATATTAATGAAAAAATTGTTATAATTAAATTAACAACCCTACACTCCTTCAATTTCCAAACAAAGTTTATTGTTTTAAAGAATGTCTATACTTATATTTTAAACTTGTTTACTTGCTCCAGCATTTCACCCGTCATATTGCTAAGTATTTGAGCTGCTGACACAACCTCTTCTGTTGATGCGTTCATTTCTTCTGATGATGCTGCTATTTCCTCTGCTGATGCTGAAACTTCAAGTGCAACGGATGATACTCCATCTACTCTACCCATAATAGCATTTTTTTCTTTATCTATATCTTCAGCAGAATTTTTAACAGTTTCTATTTTAGGAATTACTTCATTAACTGATTCTATTATTTTTGTAAAAGATGTTATTGAACTATTTATAATACTGACTTGGTTTATAAGTTCATTATCCATTTCAACAGAATCCTGAACTATAATCTCAGTATTCTTAGATATCTCACTAATTAATTCAGTGATACTACCAGATGATAGCTTTGATTGTTCCGCAAGTTTTCTTATTTCATCTGCAACCACAGAAAATCCCTTTCCTGCTTCCCCAGCTCTTGCTGCTTCTATTGCAGCATTCAGTGCTAATAAATTTGTTTGTCCCGCAATACTATTTATTATATTAGTAATCTCATTTATTTTACTTATACCTTCTCCAAGACCAATAATTTTTCCGTTAAATGACTTAAATGAGTCACTAACCTTTGTTACCGACTGATTTAATTTATTCATATCACTACTACTCTCGCTTGCCATTGAACTAATTTCTCTGGAGTTCGAATCTACGACTTGTATCTCACTAACCATCCCAGATAACTTATTACTAAATCTATCAAGAATTTCTGTTACGTTTATCAAATCCTCAGACTGCGAACCCGTCCCCTGCGCAACTTGATTTATTGCCTCAGCAACATTAAGTGATGCACTAGATATCTCTTCTGCAACTGAAGATAGATTCTCTGATTGCATGTTAATGCTTCCTGAATTCTCTTTTATTTTAACAATCATGCTTCTTATCGAATCTTGCATTAATTTCATTGAAGTAGTCATCACTCCAACTTCATCCTTTGATTTCATATATTTGTTAGAGACTTCTTCACTTAAATCACCCTTTGCTAATAAATCCAAGTGTTTAGAATTTGTTTTTATTCCTTTAGATATATTGTTCGAAATTAAATAAACAATTGCAAATCCCATTAATAAAAATAATATAGATGATACCAGAACAGAAATCTTTAGACTGTCAAGCTCTGATAATACCTCTGTGGTTGATATTACAACTGCAAATGACCAATCAGTTCCTTTAACTGGTGCAAATCCTACAAATTTTTCTATTCCATCAAATTCATACTCATCTATGCCTGTCTCTCCTTTGCCCATCTTGATTTCAATATTTGCTAAGTCCTGCAACTTCTCATCCTCTTTTGACTCTTCAATAGCATTATACATACTCGCTACTAAATCTTTGTTGCTATGAGCTATGGTTATCCCATCCTTATTTATCATAAATGCATTTCCCGTTTGTCCGAATTTAACTTGATTAGTTAGTTCGCTTAATTTATTACCATCTCTTGTTGAAACTAGTACTCCAACAATTTGATTATTATTTTTTATTGGTACTGCATATACCACTATCATGGACCCGTCTGTCTTACTTAATAATGGATCAGATACATTTTTTTCTCCTGATAATGCTTTCTTAAAGTAGTCGCGTTCACTAATATTGGTATCCATTCCATCTGTGAATCTTGCGTCACCATTTTTATCTGCAATACCCATCTTTAAATTTCCATTTCTTTTAGCTTCTTCTAAAAGAATCACCTTTTTATTTTCCCATGGAATTTTAAGATCATGTATTTCATGATTTACTGCCACAACCTCGAGTGAACCCAACTGACCTTCAATTCTTCCTTGAATATTACTTGCAGATTGTTCTGCAATTTTAGGTAGCGTCTTACTTAAATTTGAAGTTAGTGCCTTCGATGAATTTATGAATGAAGTTGTACCAAGACCTATACATATAACCACTATCAATAACCCTAAAAATACAACTAATTTTGCTTTTATACTTTTCATACTTGCCCACCTTTTTTTGTATTTTTAATTAAATTTGATTCATATTTAATATTTTATCATGATATGTATAATGCGTAAACAATTAATTGTATTTTGTTATATATTAATGAAAAAAATGTTATATATTGATGCAAAAACTGTTATTTCTTAATTCACCCATGTTTTCCGTGTAGGAAATTACGACGTAAATGCATGTTCTACTTGCATTTGTTTATAAGATTCCATAAAAATAAAGTCAGTATTATACTGACTTTATTCTTTGCCTTATTCTGTTAAAGATAGACTTTATTACTTCATTTCTTCTGAATAACTAGCATTAATCATTGGAATATTACTTAAGAGGTGATTAAAATCCCTCTTGACACTTCTGTTAAGGCAAATTGTAAATGGTTAAACACAATCGTAGAAGAAGTTTACATAATTATCCCTAAAAAAGATCCACCTTTTTTTATGATTTTTGAAAATGCGGATAAACTATCTTGTTTCCCATTTAATGGCGACGTAGATGCCTTGTCGAAAGCCTTAAACTTCGACTTAAAAGTCGAGTAATAAATATTATATATTTAAACTTGCCACTTGTCATATACCATATCTTCTATATTCCTGAGTATATTTTAGAGATCGTCACAAATAGTGAGAATGCAGAAACAAGCCAAAGAAAGATACCCATTAGCTTTTGTTTTTGATAAACAAAAAAAAGTATCCCCATTAACAGCATTGTCACGGATCCACTCCCTTGCGTTAAAATACTATATAATAAATTATTCTTATGGAAAATAGATAACGCTGCAAATATGATAGTGGAACTAGAAAATACTAAAATTGCAATTAATATTAGTATTTTATTTCTTAATTCTATTTTCATAATTCTTAACCCCCTTTTTTATATTTAATTAATGTTAATTTTCGTTCCAAAACTCTTTATCAAGATGAATAAGTGGGCGAGCTGTTATCTGTGAAAGTTTTCTTGAAAATGTACTCTTCCTACTCCCTGGCGACCCTATAATCATAATTCTTTTTCCTATTTCTTTCATTAATATCACCTTTAATTTATATTTTTAAGTATTTTTTTAATGTTGTTATATGCATTGGATAAAATTCATTTTCATTATTATATACCATTTCTTTTAATTCACTTATTGAAACCCACCTAATATTTTTAGTTTCATTTGTTTTGTATAATAAATGTCCTTCAACTTTACATATAAATGTTTGAACCATAATGGGATAATCACCCTCAATATTTTGAGAGCAAGCAAAAGGCATATAATTTATAACCTTGTATCCATTTGATCTAATAGTTACTGTTTCAGCTTCTCCTATAATTTCAATAACTTTAAGCCCGGTTTCTTCCCAGATTTCCCTTCGTAAACAATTAAATATATTTTCAAATTCTCTAATCTTACCTGCAGGGATTTCTATCAATCCATTTTCTGCCCCACCAGTATCCTTGCATCTCTCTTGAATTAATATATAGTCGATTCCTTTTTCACTTTTAATTATAATTCCACCAACACCTGGTTTTGAAAACACTTCCATATTCAAATCTCCTCTATGATCGATCTCCTATAACCATCCCACTCCATATTTTAAATTAATCTAGAACCTTAATAAAGTTTTTCTGGTTTTTTCTATTAACGTAACCATGCTTTTCATAGAACTTATGGGCAATTATTCTATCAGCTCCTGATACAAGTCTTATTCCATAAAATCCATTCTCTTTAGACCAGCATTCAAGTCTCTCTATTAATATGCTTCCTACGCCTAAAGATCTATATTGATTTTGTACTACGAATCCTAAAATATTAACTAATGAATCACCATATAAAAGTTCATATGGGCTTCCATGAATATATCCAATAACTTCATTGTTTTGTTGCGCCACAAAAATTACATCTTTTGTATTTTTCATTATGTGTTCAATTCTCTTTTTCACCTTTTGCTCGTCATATTCATAGCCTAAATCTTGATTTAGTATATAAATGTCCTTAAAATCATTATCTATAATTTTTCTAATAAATATAGATTTCAAATTACCCACGCCCTTCTTAAATTAACATATAATATTTATTGCAATTATACCATTTTATACTAATTGATACTATATGTATGCTGGTGGACCAGAGCTTGAAGTTAAAAGAAGAGCCCTCCTAAAAAATAGAACGGAGGGCTGTTTTCTTACATTTTAGTACTATAATACTTATATGATATAAAATATACTAACACTTGAACATATAACGCCCCAAGACAAATAAATGCAGGTATTCTATAATCAAGTGCAACAAATACAAAAGCCATTAATGCGAAAAGAACATACCCTGCAGCATTCGAAACAGAACAAGCAATTCTTAAAATTTGAACGTTTCTTTCATCCTTTAATTCATTTTCTTCTTGCTTTAATTTTACAGCAGAAGTTCTTTTGTAATGAATTAACTTAAATAATGCAATTGCTACAAATGCACTTCCTACCCCAGTAAACATGCCCATAAGCATACTAATATTATCCGCCTCATCAGGAACTCCTATATTACCCACTATCCCAAATATAAAACTTACAATACCAACCACAACCAAAGTTGTCCAAATTCTATTCCTTTTCACTAATTTACAAAACATATTATTCCTCCTCATATATAAAAATTTTTTCAATTGACATATTAAAGTATTTAGCAATTTTAAAAGCTAGTATAATAGACGGGTTATATCGCCCATTTTCTAGGGAACCAATGGTCTGCCTTGAAACCTCCAAGGCTGTTGCTAGTTCTTCCTGCTTAATACCCCTTTGCTTTCGAATTTCTTCTAATCTATTTTTCACAAGTAGATTCACTCCTTTATATCATAATTTTACGGAAAGCTAACTTTACATTAATAATACTACTTTTAGTTTTGTATGTCAAGCATGCTTTCCATAATACTTTCAGACCTATACAAGTCATGTTTTAGAAAAGAACAGCTAAACTAAAAGGACCTAGATTTCTCTAAGTCCTTTTATATCTTATATATTATTATTTTGTCACACTAATCCGTTCCAAAGTTAAAAAACTAAATGCTGTTGTTTTATCATCATTAATGTATCCAGTTTCTTCTTCTTTAATATTCCAATCAGAATAATTTACTTTTGGGAAGAACACATCAGCATCATATTCCTTATGTACCTCCGTTAAGTGAATTTTATTGCAATAAGGAAGCAATAACTTATAAATTTCTCCTCCGCCTATAACAAAATATTCTTTGTTATCATCTAAAGAATCAAATAATTCTTCCTTAGAATGTAGAACCGTTACCCTTTCATCCTTTACTACAAAATCTTTATTTTGAGTAATAACAATATGGTGTCTATTAGGTAGAATACCAGGAAGTGACTCAAATGTCTTTCTTCCCATTATTATAGTACTTCCGCTTGTAATTTGCTTAAACCTTTTTAGATCTTTTGAAAAATGCCAAAGTAAATCGTTTTTCTTTCCTATGGCGAAATTATCTCCAATTGCAACAATACATGTAAGCATTATATAGCCACACTCCCCATATTTATTTTTCCAAGGTGCTTATAATCAATGAGTTTAATATCTTCAGGTGTAAAGTCATAGAAGTTTTTAATCTCTGGATTAATCCAAATCCTCGGAGCATCTAAAGCTTCCGATTTTCTTGAAATCTGTAGCTTTAAACCTTCAATATGATTTTCATATATATGGGTATTATTTATGATATGCGTAAATAATCCTGGTTTAAGTCCAGAAACTTGTGCTAACATATGAACTAATACAGCATACTGACTTGTATTAAACGGAACTCCAAGTGCTGTGTCACCAGACCTTTGTACTAACATACAGTTAAGTCTTCCATCAGTTACGTCCCAAAGTGTTAAAAAGCAACAAGGCTGAAGCGCCATCTGGGGAAGGTCTTCTATATTCCACAAATTCATCATCATTCTTCGGTCTTGTGGATTATTTTTTAAAGCTTCAATAAGTTTATCAATCTGATGATACTTGGCTATTTGATAACCATAGGCCTTTCCAATTGTTCCATCTTCTAAAGCCCACTCATCCCATATATGCACATTTTGCTCTTGAAGTTTCTTAACGTCATTACTTTGATCTTTAAAAATCCAAAGCAATTCTTTTACCGCTGTTTTAAAAGCAACAAATTTAGTTGTTAATATTGGAAATTCTTCTTCTAAATCAAATTGCATAATTTGATGAGGGAGTTTGTATGTCGCAACTCCAGTACGGTTTTGGGCATAATATCCTCTTTTCAAAATATTCTCAGCTATTTTTAAATATTGTCTATCCATTTCATTTAGCATAATTTTCATCACTTCCGTTTCACTATTCTTTTATGTATACTCTATCTATATCTTTCCCGATAATTCATCTTTTAATATAACATAATTCGCACTAGGTATGTATTTATATTCTTATTTCTTATTTCTTATTTCTTATTTCTTATCACAATTGTATTTGACTACTTTGCAAAGTCCTTGTATTCTTCAATATAGAAAATCACATTCCCGCAATTAGGGCAAACTCTTGCTTTGGGTTTGGCAGACACACTTTTAAAAAGCCCTTTACCTTTCTGCTTAATTATAAATCCATAAAGACTGCGTTCAACTTTAACACTACAATCATCTATCATTTCCGCCTGGCATTGATTACATATACTTTTCATTTTTTAACCTCCATATAATATATATTATAATTTAGTACTATAGTATTATAATTATGATTCAAACTTTACTAGACTTTATCAATCTAGTAAAGTTTTATATTTATCTACATCATCAAATTTTAACCAACTACTCAATTCCTTCTATTTCTAATCTTAATCTACTGAAATATTCTTCCATAAATTCAAGCCTTTCTACCCCCATTTCTTTACCCCCCTATTTATTAAAATAATTATTTATTCACATTGAATCTTTCCATAATTATATCATTATCCTTCTATTTTATACATGGTGAAAGGCGAAAATAAAAGCCCCGCATTTAGCCAATTATGGCTGAATGCAAGGCTGTCCAACAAGGTTAACTAAAGTTACACTTTTTTATACTCTCTTTTGCTATTACTGACTCTACTACTCTTCAGCAGCTTCTGCAATTTCTTTTGTTTCATGAACCGTACCGTATGGATGCTCAGGCGGTGCATAGATAGCGTACAATTTAAGTGGTTTATCACCGGTATTTATTATATTGTGCCATTTACCAGCAGGTATCATGATTGCATAGTCATCATAGACTTTTTTTTGGAAATCCAAGTTATCTTTTGTATCCCCCATTTGAACAAGTCCTCGACCTTCCTCAATACGTATGAATTGATCACCCATGGGATGAACTTCTAAACCTATATCGTCCCCAACCCTGATACTCATCAATGTAACTTGTAAATTGCCTCCAGTCCATAAAGCGGTACGATAAGTATTGTTTTGATTAGTAGCCTCTTCAATATTAATCACAAATGGTTCTGGTCCATAATCTTTTAATTCCATTAGAGCATTATCCTTTATTGCTCGTGGTAAATCTAATCTTGAATCATACTCAATTTCATCAGTCGGGGTATTCATTGGTGCGTTAACGTAGCAAGGACAACGGTACGTTTTATATACATTATACATGTTATATGGGCTATATACTGGTGTGTTAGCGTAATAAGGATATGGGTTATAATCGTTATTTATATTGCTCATTCCTTTCATAGTCTTATAAATTATCATATGGCTTATGTTTAGTAAATGTGATTCTATTCACAGGAATGCTATGTATGTGCTAATTCAATAAGAATAAAACTCCAAGGCCTGCCTCGGAGCTCCATTTACTATTTTATTTGAAACATATTAAACAAAACACTATTTTCTAGATAAATATGAATAAATAAATCTTTTTCTAAGTCATGGATTTTTGTATATGCTAGTTTGAAAGAAGTACACGCTCCCTCTGGAGCATTAAAATCTCTAGTTATATTCTCTAATTCTTTAATTATATTCCCAGCTGCATCATGCTCACTCTCTGTATCCTTTATAACCTGATGTATTTCTGATAAGACACTATCATCCTTCGTTATTTCAAATTTTTCAATAAGTGGAAACAGGTGCTCTTCCTCTTTAATAAGATGCTCCTCAAGTTCTGTTTTAAGGGATCCGAAAAGTTTGTGCACCTTTAACAGTTCTTCACTATGATGTTGAAAATGTACCTTCAGTACTTTAAACAATAATGTATCTATTTCTCTGAGTTGTTTTTTTGTAAATTCATGATGGGTTTGTAATAAGTGTTTTATTATTACTGACGGTTTTTCCTTTCTCCAGTCTTTATATTCTGAATTTGATTTTATAAACTTCTCGTACTCACTATTAAGTTCTTCAATAATTTTATCATGATTTATTTTCATCTCGTCCAAGGCTCCTGCTAAAGTATCATGTCCACCGCAGCAATAATCTATTTTATATCTGTTAAATATCTCTGCAGCACCTGGGAAAATTGAAACTATTTCTCCGAGGCTTTGGTTTTTATTTATGATTTTTTCCATAATTAATTCCTCCTCTTATTTTTAAATCGTGGCAAGTAGTAAATCAGCAGTATAATTAACTGCTCTTTCAATGCTCTTTAAGTTGTCCTCGTTTGGTGAGAATCTAATTCTTAATGGAAATTCTACATTAATCATACCTGTGGACTTAATTACATCAGAAGTACTCAAGACTTTAATATTACTTTGTTTTAAATAATCTTGAACCACCTCTATAGCTTCTCCACTCCAACCATAAGAACCAAAAGCCGCACCTACTTTGTTTTCTAGGTTTAGAGCATGTATTTCTTTTAATATATCTTCCATGTTCCCAATCATATCAGCATACTTTGTGGAGCTACCAAAGAAAATAGCATCAGCCTCATTAATAGCCTTCATAACTTCTTCTTTTGCTACTTTATTTACATCTATGGTATCTGAAACTATATTTAGCTCTTCAAATTTTTCTTTAATAAATGTAGCAATTTTTTTTGTTCTACCCGTCATAGTGGAGTATAGAATCAATGTTTTTTTATTTGTCTCTGTGTTTTTGCTCATATTATCATAAATATCTATAAAACTTTGAACATTGTCCCTAAGTATATATCCATGCGATGGTGCTATCATCTTTATATCTAAATTCCTAGTTTTTTCGATCATAATTTGAACATATCTTCTATGAGGATGCATTATCAATTTATAATACCCAATATAATCATCATTTATATTCTCTTTTGCCATATCATTAAAATACTCGTAGTTGGCTACGTGAGTACTAAATATGTCACAAGGGAATAAAATTTTATCCTCTAAGCAATAAGTTATCATGGTCTCTGCTGTATGAAGATAAGGTGTTTCTATGAATTTGAGGGTTTTGCCTCCTATATCTAGCGTATCCCCATCACCTACTACTAGAAATTCTCTATTATGAAGTTTGTACATTTCCTTAAGCTGACCTACAGCCAAATTTGTGCACACGATTACGGCATTTTTAGCATACGCTGCCAAACTTCCAAGCGACCCAGAATGATCAGGCTCAGTATGGTTAATTATAATGTATCTAATTTTTTCAAGATCTATTATCTTTTTTAAATTTTCTACATACTCTCGTCCAAAACTCATATCAACAGTATCTATAACTGTTGGTTTTTCAGTCATTAATAAATAACTATTATAAGTTGTCCCTTTAGTTAATGTTAATCTATGAAAAGGAACCTCTCTATTATCAACCTTACCAACCCAATATATATTCTCACTTAGCATAATGTTTTTATTCATAATGTATTCCTCCTATATTTTACTTTGCTCTAACTGGTTCTTGCTTTCCTATGACCCTATTCTATAATAATTTTGATTTTAAAAATATGATTCAAATCACAAATCAAAAATATTTAAAATTAATGTTTATTATTATTTGACCACAATAAATTAAAAATGTATTATATTAGATGGTAGGTGATATATATGGAAAAGTGTAATTGTGAAAAGTGTAATCATAGTTTATGCGCCAAGAAAGTACCGATATTCTCATTTCTATCTGATGATGAGCTTATAAAAATTATTGATATGACAGGACATAAGGTCTATAACAAAGGCGAAATGTTATGTAGTCAAGGTGAAAAATCAGACACTCTATTCATTATTAATGAAGGTCAAGTTAAAATATCTAAATTAACAAAAGAAGGTAAGGAGCAAATAGTTCATATCTTCACTGGTGGTGATTTCTTTGGAGAATTAAGCTTGTTTAGTAGTGATGAACTATTTAATTTTGATGCTTATGCTATCTCAAACGTTAAGATATGTACATTAACTAAGCAAAATATGGATAAAATTATCATGAGTAATCCAGAAATATCATTAAACCTATTACAAGTTATTTCAAAACGTCTATCTCAGACTGAAAATCTTGCCCAAAATCTCGCTACTAATGATGCAGAAATAAGAATTGCCTTTATGCTTTTAGAGTTTGGGGAAAAGTATGGTGTCTCTACAGATGAAGGATTGCAAATCAAATTACCTATTAATAGAGAAGAGATGGCGAATTATGTTGGAGTCACACGAGAAACCATAAGCAGGAAGTTAAGTATATTTGAAGATTTGGATATCATCAGTCTTAAGGGAAACAAAGTACTTCTTATAAAACAATTAGCTAAGTTAAAGGCATATGTAGAATAATAATTTTCTATTATTTTTAGATAACAAACATATTAGTAACATACGTTACCGACAACCTCACTATAAACTAGTATACTTGCATCATAAACGAGGCACATATGGTGCTTACAAAAGAAAAAGATGGAGGGCGATTCGTATGTCTATGTTTTGTTATCAATGTCAAGAAGCAGCCAATTGTACAGGTTGTACTGTAAAGGGAGTATGTGGTAAGACTGAAGACCTTGCAAAGGCTCAGGACTTATTAATTTATATAACTAAAGGAATATCTATATATAGTGTACGTGCTAGAGAGAACGATATAATTAATAAGGAAGTAGATACATTTATAATGGACAGTTTATTTGCAACTATAACAAATGCAAATTTCGATAAAAATACATTTATTACTAGAATAAGAAAAGGCTTAAGCTTAAGAGAAGAGGTAAAGCAACAACTTCTTAAAGCTGGTATTAGATTAAGTGATAAAGGTGAAAATGCAACTTGGCTTAAGAAAATATTTAATATATTTGGATTTGGTAAAGAAGAAGAATTAAACTTACCTGATGCAGCAGTTTGGTTTTCTAATGATTTGAAAGAATTTAATGAAAAAGCAGGCAAGGTCGGCGTACTTTCAACTGAAAATGAAGATGTAAGGTCTTTAAGAGAACTTCTAATTTACGGCCTCAAAGGTATAGCTGCATATGCTAAACATGCGAATAACCTTGGATACGATGATGAAGGACTTCATGCCTTCGCTCAAAAGGGACTGGCTTCTACTTTAGACGATTCTCTTAGCGTTGATGAACTTGTGGCTTTAGTTCTTGAGTGTGGTAAATTCGGCGTTGATGCAATGGCACTACTTGATAAGGCCAACACTACTAGCTACGGAAATCCTGAAATAACAAAAGTTAATATAGGAGTTAAAAATAACCCTGGTATATTAATTAGTGGCCATGACTTAAAAGATATGGAAGAATTATTAAAACAAACTGAGGGAACGGGAATAGATATTTATACTCATAGCGAAATGCTTCCAGGTAATTATTATCCTGAATTTAAAAAATATAAGCACTTAGTAGGTAATTACGGAAATGCTTGGTGGAAACAAAACCAAGAATTCGAAAGCTTCAATGGACCAATACTTATGACTACAAACTGTATTGTAGCTCCAAAGGCTTCTTATAAAGATAGAATATACACTACTGGAGTAACAGGTTTTGAAGGTGTTAAGCATATTGCTGACGGAGCATCCGGAAAAGCAAAAGATTTTTCTGCAATAATTAAACAGGCTAAAAAATGCTCTTCACCTAAAGAAATTGAAAAAGGTGAAATAGTCGGAGGTTTTGCTCATAATCAACTAATAGCTCTTGCAGACAAGATTGTAGATGCTGTTAAATCTGGAGCAATAAAAAGATTCTTTGTAATGGCAGGGTGTGATGGTAGAATGAAGAGCCGTGATTACTACACTGAATTTGCGAAGAAATTACCAAAAGATGCAGTTATACTTACAGCTGGTTGCGCAAAATACAAATATAACAAATTAGATTTAGGTGATATTGGTGGAATTCCAAGAGTACTAGATGCTGGTCAATGTAATGATTCATACTCATTAGTAGTAATAGCACTTAAACTAAAAGAAGTATTTGGATTAGAAGATATAAATGAACTACCTATTTGTTATAATATTGCATGGTATGAGCAAAAAGCTGTTATAGTACTACTTGCATTATTACATTTAGGAGTCAAAAACATTCATTTGGGACCAACTCTTCCAGCATTTTTATCCCCTACCGTAGTAAAAGTATTAGTTGATAACTTTGGAATTGCTGGAATAACTAATGTAGATGATGATATAGATATGTTCATGGGTGCATAACACTTAGAATCTTATTCTTAATACTCAGTAGTTTAAAAATGTTAAAGCTTAAAAGCTTTAACATTTTTTATTCTACTTATATTTTTTCTGTCTTAATCTTAAGAAGATACATTCCTGCTGATCCAAATAGGGCTAAAAAGAAAGCCAATGGCCACACAGCTTTAACTCCGAAAATGTCCATATATTTACCCATAAGTGACGTGCCAAGCGCCCCACCTATTGCGAAGCTTAATCCTGTAACTGCATTAAATCTCGCTCTAAAATTTTGCGGTGCATTATTTGCTATGTATACTCCAAAATTCGTCACGATCATAATTTCGCCTATTGTCCATATAAGCGTTGATATTATGTATAATGGCATGGAATGTATAAATGTAATCATTCCAAAACCAATAGCACTCATGACTCCTGACATTGCTATTGCACTCAATGGATTCCATTTCCTTATTTTATTAGTTATAAACATAGTTAAGACAAGAACTGTTATTGCATTAAAACTTATAAGAATGCCATAATTTCTTGCGCCACTACTTCCAAAAATATGGTCTAACATTATGGGTAGTGAAAATACATTTTGCGTATATACAAAGCTTAAAAATATATTAATAATAAGAAAAACTAGAATTTTAGGACGTTTTAGCAAGACTGTAAAAACGGTACCTTCTTCACTTTTTTCTTCATTTGTAATAAATTTTGTATTGTTATAATCTGGTAATGTCTCCGGTATATTTAGTGCTACTAGAATTACAGCTATAAGTGAAGTAATTGCATCGCCTATAAATATAAGCGGTATATAATGGTTAAATAAAAATCCAGCTGCAAGTGGTCCAGCTGCTGCTCCTAAGTTTATTCCCAAATATGATACTGAAAATCCAATTTGTCTTTTTTCAGCTGGTAATACGTCTGTTATAATTGCTGACATAATTGGGCGCACCCCTCCGTTAAAAAATGAGGATATACAAACAAGTGCAATTATAATTTGAGGGTTACTAACAAAAGCGCAGAAAAATAGAAAAAATCCTGCGGTAAATTGAAAGCAAATATAAGATTTTTTCCGTCCAATATGATCTGCAATAAACCCTCCAGCAAAAGAGCCTGGAATTGATGATAATGCAGTAAGCATTACTGCAAATCCAGCACTCTCATAGTTAAGTCCCATTTTCTTAACTAAAAATAAAGTTAGAAACGGTATTACAAAACCACCAAACCGATTTGTAACTTGCGCCAAAAATATAATATATATACTCTTAGGTAATCCTTTATAGGTATCAAAAAACTTCAACTTTATCAGCCCCTTCATTTGTAAAACCCTATTAACATTCTGAGAATATGTAATTTCATTTCCTATAATACCATTATTCTACAAATATATTCAATATCCTTCAAAACATAACGAAATCGGATTTTATCCGGAATTATCTTTAAAATAAAAATTGTCCACAGTAAGACCAAAATTAATAGATCTAATGTGGACATTAAATGCAGTTGCATTAGTACCAGAAAGCAGTGCATAATTTCTCTCGCATTGTGGCCACTGATCAAGATTGCTCCATGATCTATCTGAATACACATTAAGCATGGGTACTGGATAGATATCATCTTTGAAGACAAACTCGTCGTCCTTAACATCATCAATATCGTTCATGAATGGAGATATACCTCTCTTACATTATTGCTCATAATATTATAGTTCAACTATGGTGCCCGTACTAAAATATTGCAACCGTTCTCCCAGGCTCTCTTTCAATATCTTATAAGCCGGATTACCAGTACAATGACCAGTATATATATGATTTACATTCAAATCATATAGTCGTTTCCCTAATTCTGTAACATCTTCTGGTTTTCCACGCATAGATTTTGTGCCTGTATTCCCCATTAAATGAAAACCACCGATTATAGCCAAAACTTCTTTTCCATGGAACGTTTCCATCACCTCTTCAATAATGTTATCAACACCACCGTGACAGCAACTATTTAGAATAACTATACCGTTCTCTAAATGAAACACCAAACTTTGTTCATGCTGAAAATCATCTGGAGCAAATCCTTTTTCTGTTTTTCGATACATATGTGCTTTCTTTCCCCGCGCTGCTAGCCCAATCGTTTTATGAGAAATTAACCATACACCTTCATCAATTTCATAATCCCCATCTACAAAAACAAATCGATCACTATATGTATCTAAGATACCTCGTGGAATACCAATATATTTTTTAATCAATCCTAGTTTGGCATAATACAGTTCCCTTGCTGCACTTTGGAGATATACTTTTGCTTTTATGTTTTTAGAAAAAAATTCACCATATCCACCAGAATGGTCATAATGACAATGTGATAAAACAGCAGTGTCAATATTTTTCAAATTTATGCCTAACTTGTTCGCATTATTCTGGAACTGGTTTGATGCACCAGTATCTAAAAGATACTGGTTACCTTTGTATTCGATATGGACAGAAAGTCCATGTTCCCCGCTCAAATTACCAGTAGCTTTATTTTCAATAAGTGCCGTCAGTTTCATTACATACCTCCATATGTGCAACTTGAACAATTTGTTTTTCACCATTCTTTTCAAAATATTTATAAACCTGTAATTTCCTCAATTACAAGCTATTCTGATAAATTCAATTTAAATATTCAGTACAAAAATATATTGTTAGGATTTTGTAAATTATAATATTTACCATTCTCTAACCCTTGTTACAAAAGATAAGAATATTAATTATTAAATAATATTTTGAATGTTTCTTTATTACCATTGTTAATTAATTCTACATCATTAAAAACCCCTGCATTTTTAGGTGCTATCAGAAAAAGATGCTTAATTCTTAAGCCTCTTTCATACTTTGTATCATACTTAATAGTCAATATTTTATCCTTTACATTAAATGTAATATTTGAATACCAGTAGTCTACCCCATTAATAAATACATAGTAACTACCTTCAGCCTTACTAATACAACCATACACTCCATTTTTTAGCTTTTCCTCTTTATCATCTATTACTTCTTTTAAATGTACATTTTCCAACTGTACATTATTCATTACATCAATTTGCACTGGCTTAGCAATACTCAGGTCTTTGTCATTACCCTCCGATATAGATTCATTTTTGACTTCTTCTATTTGTTGTTGTTTATTGTTATTTATGTCTAAATTAATATCTTTTTTAGAACATGCTTCTATAAATACAAGAGAAATTGCTAAAAAAGCACATGATAAATTCCTAATAATTTTTTTCTTCATTATTTCCCTCCTAACATAATTATATAAGTCACCTTAGATTAAGAATGCGTACTATATTATTGGGATGTAATGTCTATAGTCTTATTATCAATTTTAATATGATTACTGTCTATCCACTTAACAATATCATTACCTTATCCATAATAACCAGTGTAAATAAACCTATTTTTTTTAAATAAGTAATAATGTTTTTGTGCTAAATATACACGAGTATATCCCCCTACAGCACCATTGTTTATTGAATAAACTTCAATTATCTGTTTGTTATTTGGTGAATCTACTGTCTTTTCTAATGTTACAGATGTAAAAATCACTCTCATAAATAGGAGAAGAACCATTGCAATTAAAAGTAGAATATACGAGATAGTAGAAAAAACTTTAAATATCCCATGTGATTTTTTAGAGCAAAATAACGGAAATATTAAGAGTGATGGGAATACCATGAATAATGGTACATCAGTAAAAGTTATATATGCTATGTATATAACTAATAAATTGAAAAGTATAAAGAAGCCATTGTGAATTTCTAAAGAATATTGCTTACGAATAATTAGAATAGTTATAACTGATAAAACAACATATATACCATAATAAATATTTTGTACAACATTAGATATAAAATAAAAACTATTTAAAGTCAATACACTACAAATCAATAGCACTATTCCCAAAATCCAGATTTTTTCGTAAATTAGTTTTTTGAGCACATTTAGCCCTCCTTTTTACGATCTTCTAATCTTTTTAAAATAAACAACAAAACATAATATCACTAATATCGTCGAGGCAGTCGATGCAATGCCTGCCTTAACAAATCGATTTACATTGCTTTGAGAATGAAGGATATAAATCCAAGAATGCAAAACACAATAGAATATTATTAATATCGATATTTTTATTTTTTTCAAAGTAATCACGCCCTAACCATAATAATGCTAATTCATATATTGAATTAATGCATTTAAGTACTCTATCTACATCAAGTTAAAAAGTCTCTTTACTATTAAAATCTCAATAACAAATATGTTTTTTGACTTTATTTAATACTAGCCACTCTATTTATGTTAATTCTTGAAAATACCATTATCAATTTTCTCTGTCAAAAACGCTAAGATGAAATCCATTAAACAAGAATATACTAATAAAAATCAATGCCCCTAAAATGAAAAATATAGTTAGTCTATATGTTAAATTAGGAAGGAAAATTGTTAAAAAGGATATAATCAATATTAAAGGAGAACTCATTCGAACCCATTTTGTTGATGTTATTCGTATTATATCTCCTTCTTTAACTGCTATTTCATTGCTCTTCATTCCAAATTGCGTGACCTTTATGTGAGCTTTACCATCAGGAAGTTCAACATCTACACTATTATTTTCCATGATACCGTATGCCTTTTCTCCGTTTACTTCTATTTGGATTTTTGAGCTCATGCCCTGCCATCCAGTATTTCGTTTAATAGTAATTGACATATTATTATCTCCTTTGTTAGATCCATTCTGCTTCATAATTGAAATTGATTACTTGTCGGGTAGGTAGGGCGCCTTACGGCTCTTTTGGGCTTTGTTCGTCATATAAGGGATTGAGAATTAACTTAACGATAAATTGGAATTTTTGAATTTCTCATTATACTCATATCAATCAATTACTTCATTCACTATATTCATTGACTAATGAATATAATTCCATATCAAGAACAGCTCCATTTTTCACTGCATTTTTCCTCAAAGTACCTTCATACAAAAATTCTGATAATATCTGTATTTTCAAAAATATGCTTACATATTTGTTTAACGGCACTTGTCCCGATGCCTTGCCCCCAATATGACTCTTCAATATAGTAACCCATTTCAGCTGTTTTGGAATGAATATTATCTTTGCGTAAGCTACCCAGTTTATCTGAATAATTCTTACAGTACTTTATGACGGACTTAAAGAATAGGCTATGTTTGAGAAAGCTGTTGATATTATGCCAATCTTTAAATGAATCTAATAGATGTTTATTGTTTATTGTTTATTCACTATTTGTATAGTTTTGGAAATTTAGTTACACCAAACAAGCAAACTTTCCACTTACCATCTTCTTTTACTAAGTCTACAGCTCCTTTAACTATGTCTGATTGATTTATTTTACCATCTGAAGATATAAAATCAAATTTAACTTCGTAAGGATACCTTACTTTATCGTTATCTTTGTAGTCTTTGTATAAGTTTTCACCTAAAGTAATGTCAGTAACTTGTGATGTGTAGTTGTTCCTTGCACATATTTTTGTACTTATGCTTTTAAACTGATTTGCTAATACTCCCATGTAACCTTTCTCTGTCATCAAAGCTACTATTTCTTTATCAATAGACTTTATCTTTTCTAGGGATGCTTTGCTTTTTTTATCATACTCTTCTTGGGTCATTGGTTTTTCCGTGTCTATAACTACACCTACAGGCTTTTTGAAATCAATTATCTCTTGGACATCTACTGTGTAAATACTATTGATTAACTTTTTTGCTACTTTTTTATCATCGCCTTCATCAGAACTACTACACCCTACTAATGCTAATGTTACTAAAGACAAAACACAAAATATTCTTATTATTTTTTTCAAGATTATTCCCCCACCTTTTCTTTATATAATTTTAGTCAATTAGACCTCTATACTCTTTCGTATATTCCTATTATACTAAATATGCATAAGATTTCAGTTATCAACATTTATCTTAAACATAGTCAAATAATATTGCAAATCAAATGTTGTTACTTTTTCTTGAGTTATATTGATTCTGACCAGTTGCTCTTGGGTATTTTTCAAATTGACACCTTAATTTATCATCCTCATAGAAAATCAACCCTTCATCAGCGAATATCTCACCTGTTTTAAAGTTGTATTACCCAAAGCATTTACCTTATGCTGCAATTCTTTCTTCTAACGGATTCGAAGACGAGACGCTCTTCGGCCTAATATAGCTTCTATCTTATGCAGAAGGGATGTGGGTATGGGCTTCCAAAAACACTGAGTCTAAGCAGAACACGAAAAGCCCAGAACCCTTGCGCGGGTTCATTGTTATACGCCGTTCAGCGGCCCTAACTTCAGAGCTTGGCAATTAATATGCCTTAACTCTATTAAGTTCTTCATACCCTTTCAACTTCCCATTGTAGACATACTGAAAATATGCAATTTTGCTTCCTATAATACCATTATTCTACAAATATGTTTAATATCCTTCAAAACATAAGAGTTTCAATCTTTTAAATTTAATTTACTATAAGCTAAATGACCTAAACATAATTAGGGAATTCAAATGTATACACTGTGAGTTATAACAATAGTTATAACTCACACTTGTTTTAAAATATAAAAAAGCAGGAACTTCTAATCATTATCTGATTAAAGGCTCCTGCTTTTTGATTGGTTCTTTTATTTATAAATACAATACCCCTCGCCACATGGTCATCAACTATTCTACGGTTACAGATTTTGCCAAATTTCTTGGCTTATCAACGTCGCAACCTTTTTGAATTGCCATGTAATAAGACAATAATTGTAGTGGAATTACTGAAATTACTGGCACTAATATATCCATTACTTTTGGTATATAAGTTACAGAATGAACAGCTTCTTCAATTTCAGTATGACCTTCTAGTGCGAAAGCAAATACTTTTGCTCCTCTAGTAGTTATTTCTTTTATATTGCTTACCATCTTATCAAATAATGCTTCTTGAGTTGCAAGTGCTACAACTACAGTTCCTTCTTCCATAAGGGCTATAGGACCATGTTTTAGCTCTCCTGCTGCATAAGCATCTGAATGAATATATGATATTTCTTTAAGCTTTAATGATCCTTCCATTGCAACTGCATAGTCAAGTCCTCGTCCTATGAAGAACATATCCTTTTGCATATAAGTTTTTGCTGTGAATTTTTGCACAGTTTCTTTATTTGCAATTACCGCTTCTGCTTTTTCTGGAAGTTCCATCATGGCTATTTTAATTTCTTCTATTTCGTCATTACTCAATGTTTCTTTATTTTGTGCAAAGAACAATGCTATTATATACATTGCTATAAGCTGAGTTACATAAGCTTTAGTCGATGCAACTGCAATTTCTGGTCCTGCCCAAGTATATAATACGTCATCTGCTTCTCTTGAAGCTGCGCTACCTACAACATTTGTTACTGCTATAACTCTTGCGCCTTTTGACTTTGCAAGTCTTAACGCTGACATAGTATCTGCAGTTTCTCCAGATTGGCTGATAACTATCATAAGTGTGTTCTCATCCATTATCGGATCTCTATATTTAAACTCAGAAGCTATATCTAGTTCTACTGGTATTCTTGCAAGCTTTTCTATTACGTATTTACCTACAGCCCCTGCATGGTATGCAGTTCCGCAAGCTACTATATATATTTTATTTAATTTTTTAATTTGCTCTTTAGTTATATTTATGTCATCTAATGTAATAGGCTCTCCAAGAACTATTCTTGAAGTCATTGTATCTCTTATTGCCTTTGGCTGTTCATGGATTTCCTTAAGCATAAAGTGCTCATATCCACCCTTTTCAGCTGACTCTGCATCCCAAGTAACATGGAAAATTTCTTTACTTATAGCTTCGCCTTCAGCATTAATAAGCTTTATTCCCTCACTTGAAATTATAACAAATTCTTTATCTTCTAATAAATATACTTCTCTTGTATGATTTAATACTGCTGGTATATCTGAAGCTACAAAAAATTCATCTTTGCCAAGTCCTACTATTAATGGACTATCTTTTCTTACAGCAACTAATTTATCTGGTTCATGGCTTGATATTACTGCTATGGCATAACTACCTTCCATTTTAGTAACAGCCTTCCTTACTGCTTCAACTATACTTCCCTCATAGTAGTAATCTACTAAGTGTGGAATTACTTCTGTATCAGTTTCAGATGTAAATTTATATCCCTTTGACATTAACCATTCTCTTAAACGAATATAATTCTCTATAATTCCATTATGAACGACACTAATAGTTTCTTTCTCATTAGTGTGTGGATGAGAATTTTCATCTGATGGTTTACCATGAGTAGCCCATCTAGTATGTCCTATACCTATTTTACCACTAAGTGGGTTTTCTAATAATTGAGCTTCTAAATTTGCAAGTCTTCCCTTACATTTAGTTACACTTAATGTCCCGTCATCTATAACCGCGATTCCTGCTGAATCATAACCTCTATATTCTAATTTACTAAGCCCCTCTACCATAATTGGCGAAGCCTCTCTACTTCCATAATATCCTACTATTCCGCACATATTCATCTTCCTCTCAATTTAAAAATTTTGATCAATGCATCATCTTTAAATGATGCCCAGCACATAAAGGCGCTCTTTAACTAAGCATATTTGAAGTCAATGTTTTTAATAATCCATTGAAATATACTAATTAATTCAACACTTAATGGTGCTGTGACTATTTATTAAGGTTTTAACACCAGATTGATATTGTTACAAAAATCACTTTTTGCTTTTATCAACCGTTAACGGTAGTGCGCTACCGTGGGGCATCCGCCGAAGATTCGATACTCCCCATCCTCGTCAACTCAGGTTAACTAAACTTAAGTTCTGGCGCTTTTGATTTTTCTTCTTCTCTCAATTTATCATCTACAATTTTCCTATTTATTATCACCTCTTCCATATTACATACATTCGTTTGTCCAACCCATTATATTTTTATATGAGCGTAATGTCAATGGCTTTATCGATTCTTAACAAATCGTATTTATTTAATCACTATATTATATGCATTGATTAAATAAAAAGTTAATGGAAATTATTTATTAAAAATCCGAAAAATACATAAACTTATATTATATTTATTTACGTATTTTGCGGATATTTTTTTACTTATATTTTAATCTTTTAAGTTCGCTATAAAATTTGAAAGAGCATCCATAGCTGACTTTTCATCTTCTCCATCGATTCTAATGGTTAATACACTACCCTGTATTAATCCTAGTGACATAATATTTATTATACTTTTAGCATTGGCTGTTTTAGTTTCACTCACGATTTTTACATCACTTTTGAAAGTACCTATTAATTTAACAAGTTGCGATGCTGGTCTTGCATGTATTCCTGTATTATTTACTATTGTTATATTTTTTTCTATCATAATCAATACTCCTCTATTATTATTTGAAATTAGCTAATAAAAATCTTTCAGCTTCCAGACACCATAGTCCATTATTGCTGTCCACTATTTTAGCAAGTCCAGCAAATAGTGGACTTGTTTTTCCTTTTTCTTCAAAATCTTCAATTTCAGTTAATTCCATTTCAATATTTGTATAAATTAACTTTTTACCTCCAGGTATTTTAGGTAGATCTAAAGTTGCTTTTGCAACGCTGTCAAGACCTCCTATATGAGTAATCATAACAGCCGGGTTTATTATTTTTGCAGCTGACATCTGTAATGATTCAATCATATCATTAGTATTTCCTCCACTTGTTCCAACTATATGTGCAGAAGCATAGTGTACGTTGTAAAAGTTGAATTTTGCTGAGAATTTATTATCTGTAGGCCCTGCAAAGAAGTTAAGGCAACCATCCCCTCCAAGTATACTATCTCCAAGTTCAACTACTGAACTTATTGGTGTATAAACAAAAACATCATCAAACCCAGTATCTCCAGTTAAGGCTCTCAAATATTCAGTTGGATTCTCTAAATTTTTTGTATTAACAAAAATAAGTTTAACTCCGCATTTTTCCGCTTCTTCTTTTGTAAATATTGATTCAGCACGTTCCAATTTTTTATCATCAATATCAGTTATAACAAGCGTACCTGGCCTTCTGTCACAGTGAAGTGCATAATCTATTGCTCCAAATCCCATAGGGCCTGCTGCTGCAAGAATAGCCATTTTACCGCCTTCAACTATCCCCATATTATGCTCATATTTACCTACTATAGTGTGATATGAAGCGTGGTATGCTCCAATAATACATGACATCGGTTCAGATAGAGAAGCTTCATAGAATGATTCTCCCTCATAATTTAAAAGACATCCGAGCTCCATTACCTCTTGAGGTATTATAGTATAGGTTGCTGCCCCTCCAAAGTATTTGTAAGAATATCCTGGCGATGCCATACTTCCTTTATAATTTAGTGCAGGTTGTATTGCAAATTTTTTACCTACTTCAAACTTACTACTCCACTTAGATCCTACTTGCACTATTTCACCTGAAAATTCATGCCCAACAATAACTGGATTAACATCAATATCATTTGGTACTCTCTTATGTTCTTTACCTAAAATCGCTGCTTTGTATGTTGACATACAAATACTATCCGTTATATTCTTAACAAGTATTTCGTCATCGTTAATTTCTGGAAGTTCAAATTCCTCCATTTTCAATAAACTTTTATCATATAATCTTACTGCTTTAGTTTTCATAATAATTCCACCTTTCTATAATATTTAATATGCAAGTTCTATAAATTTTCACACACTACTTGTTTTTCGATATTTAATATATCGTTAAGACTTCCTGCAGCGGTACCATCTGTCATAACTCCGGCTGTTGCCGACGCAACTGACAGCGTAACTGCTCTTTCAAAGGAATAACCTTTGTCTAGAGCATATGCTAGAGCTGCAACCATTGAATCTCCTGCTCCTACTGTGCTCTTTACTTTAACCTTTATGCCGCGTGCATGTATTGTTTTTTCTCTAGTCATAAATAATGCCCCATCGGATCCTAGTGACACAGCTATCATCTTAACACCATAATCGAATATACCGGTGCAAAGCTTTATAGTTTGATCAATACCCTCAACTTTTATATCAAATAATTGTTCTAATTCATGTATATTGGGTTTGATTAAATATGGCGCTGATTTAATTCCATTTTCTAATAGTTCTCCATCTGCATCTAAAATGGTCTTAACTCCTAGCTCATTTGCCTCTTTTATCCATAGTTCGTAAATGTTTTTTTCTATTCCTTGTGGTACGCTTCCTGACAATACCAATATGTCATCTTTTTTAGCAAGATTAAATATCTTTTCTTTAATTTTTTTAATGTCATCCTCAGAAATATTATTACCAGACTCATTTATATCAGTATTTGTATTTTTAACTTTATCAACAATTTTTATATTTGTACGCGTTTCGCCAGGAACAAAAAGGAAATCATTTTCAATTTTCTCAGTAACTAAATAGTTTTTAATAAACTCTCCAGTTTTACCAGCAAGAGCGCCAAGTGCTATGCTTTCCCCATTTAGACTCTTTACCACTTTTGAAACATTAATACCTTTTCCACCAGCATCTAATTTTATAGAAGATACTCTGTTAACAGTGTTTATTGTACAATTATCTACTTCCATTGTTTTGTCCACAGCTGGATTTAACGTAACGGTTATAATCATATTACACCTCTTCTTTTATTGTTTTGTAAATGTTTTATATAAATATTCTATTTCATCAGTATTTCTTATCTTATTTAGTGTATCTTCATCTGAATCTTCAATAACATTTGCTAAATTAGACAAAATACTTAAGTGTTCATTTCCTACTCCAGCAATCCCTACTACAATATACGCTAAATCTCCGTCAAAGTATATTCCCTGAGGGTATTGGAGCACAACTATTCCAGATTTAATTATATCCTTCTTTGCAGCGCCAACTCCATGAGGAATTGCAACACCTTGCCCGATATAGGTTGTAAGATCATTTTCTCTTTCAACCATAGCTTCGATATATTCTTCGTTAACATACCCTCCATCTACCAAAAGACGTCCTGCTAATCTTATAGCTTCATATTTTTCTGTAGATTTCAAATGAACTTTAATGCATTCTCTTTTTAATACATTACTTTCTTGTGGAAAATCATTTTTATCATTAACAGATTCTACTTTTGAAGAGTCTAATAATACAAGGATCTGTTCAAATGCATTATTTTTAAGAAAATCTTTTACTTCTATATATTCAGCCACTGGTCCTGATGCTTTAGCTCTGGCAGCTAAACTCTCATGCGTAACAATAACCTGTGCATCGCTTGGTATATCATTTACGGCACAATTTATTACTTTTATGTTTATGCCTGCTTTTTTTAGTTTGTTTCTTAAAGTAGATGCTCCCATAGCACTTGATCCCATTCCAGCATCACATGCAAATACGATTTTCTTTATTTCTGTATTGCTATATGTCTTCACTTCTAGTTCAGCTTTCTTAGTTCCTTTTAATTCCTTTACTGATGTCTTCGCTTTTTCTAATTCGTCGCCTTCTGAATCCTTAGACCTTTTAATAAAGAATCCTGCTATTAAGAAGGATACTACTGCTGATACAGCTACTCCTGCAAAAATACCTAAAAGTCCACCTTTAGGTGTCATAGCCATTAAAGCAAATATACTTCCTGGTGATGCTATTGCTACAAGTCCTGAATTAAATAGTCCAAATGTGAATATTCCACTTGCTCCACCACCAATTACTGCTAGTATAAGTATTGGCTTCATTAAAACATAAGGGAAGTATATTTCATGTATTCCACCTAAAAAGTGTATAATTACTGCTGATGGAGCAGATTCTTTTGCTATTCCCTTTGCAAACGTCCAGTAGGCCAAAAGTATTCCGAGGCCCGGGCCTGGATTTGTTTCTAGAAGGAAGATTACTGATTTTCCTACTTCCTTTGCTTCTTGTATTCCTATAGGTGAGAGTATTCCATGATTTATAGCATTATTTAAAAATAATATTTTAGCTGGCTCAATGAATATAGATGTTAATGGTAATAAGCCTGCATCCACTATTGCTCCCAGTCCTGCTTTTAGTATATTTGTTAGACCAAGTACCAAAGGTCCAATTCCAAGGAATGCAAGGAGTGCCAGTAGCATACCAATTATTCCGGCTGAAAAATTGTTTATTAACATTTCAAAACCGGCTGGAATTTTCCCTTCGATGGATTTATCAAATTTCTTAATAACAAATCCACCCATGGGACCCATTATCATGGCGCCGATAAACATAGGTATGTCTGATCCTACAATTACACCCATAGCAGCTATTGCTCCTATTACTCCACCTCTACTACCACCTATAATTTTTCCTCCAGTATATGCTATTAATAGTGGTAATAGATAGGTAATCATTGGCCCTACTAATGCAGCAAGTTTTTCATTTGGTATCCATCCTGTTGGAATGAATAGCGCCGTAATTAACCCCCATGCAATAAATGCTCCAATATTAGGCATTACCATACCGCTTAGAAAACGTCCAAAGCGCTGTACTTTTTCCTTGAATTCCGTTTTCGGTTTAAGTTCTGTTGTAGTTTTAACCTCCATTATTTTTCCCCCTCCTGAAATAGTTTACTCATTTTATAATAAAATTCTCCAAATATTCTACTTA
>NZ_JBNMNU010000001.1:0-100089 GCF_051278035.1 Clostridium sp. | reverse complement strand
TAGTCCACACGACTCTAGATTATCTTCTTGAGATAAATCATAATCACCATGAGGGCTTATATCAACTTTTTTTTCTTTTCCATCTAATGCTTCTTTTCTTTTAAAAAAATCACTCATATATTTATTTGTTTTTAAAGTTCAAATTTACGCTAAATAATTGTAAAACACAACTATACACCGTATTTTCTTTTAATAATACTATAGATCTCACACCATTCTGGCAGACCTCCTAAATTCTTATCATCAATATGTACATCTGCTGAAACTTTTCTACAATCTGCTTTAAACATACTTATTAAATGAGGAAAATTGCAATTTACATAATGATAAGGTACTTTTTTTTCGTGTAACCAATTAATTGCATCAGCTAAAGCTAATCCGCTTCTACATGTATTAATAACAATACCGTATCCTTCTGCAGCTAATTGTTTAATATAGTACACTGAATCCTTACGTTGAACCCCTAACTCAGGATATTCACTCATACATATAGTAAGATCAAAATCTATCGATAAAATAGCTTTAAAATCACTATGATTATATTCTAATATTTGACTACTCATAAGTTTTTAAAATATAAAGAGCTTGTTGTCTTATTCCAAACTCTCTTGTTAATACTGTTGGGCTAAGATTTTTAAAATATACACACATATTTGCCATATCTTGTGCAACAAATTTTCTTGTTCTACCTTGTATTAATCCTGATTCATCTGCTGATAATAAAATTATATTAGCCAAATCTTTAAGATTTTCACTTTTATTTACTTTTTCCCAAATTTCTAATTTTTCTAAATTATTCATCTTTTAAATTTTTATCTATATATCTATCATCCATATCCTTTTTAAACATACTCATATAAGACAAAAACATTGCATTACACAATATATGTCCAACATGAGATAATTTGCTCTCAGGATCATTCTCTTCACCTTCAATAAATGCATTGATGTGTCTTTGAAGGCTCTCACATACTTCTGTGTATTTGAGTCCTTTCTTCCAATTATGGTCATCATATTTTTCAGCTCCAAACATTAGAACTCTAACCATTGGAGCTAGTGCCTTCCAAGACACTAAACTCCATTTCAACTTACCTGTATTAAATCTATCTCCTGCCATTATAATTTAGTTTTTAATGTTCTTTTTTTTCCTTTAAAATTATCATCAAAATTATCATAGTAATTTCTAAGAATTTCAACAGCTTCTGAAACATTAAATGAATTCATTTTTGATAAATTTAATTCTATAGATTGTTTATAGTTTTTGTATTCAATTCTATCAACTGAAATTGTCCAAGTTTTATAATTATCATTATAATAAATAGAACCAAAACATTTACCTGAAGAATGATCAAGTAATTTATTGTGAGAACCATTTTCAAAATTATTCTTAAACTGAGAACATTTTCTTTCAACAATAATACAAAGTTCTATAAATAAACTTAATTGTCTTTGAAAAGGATCCATATTATTTATCTAATCTAAATCCATACATAGTTGGATGTCTTGGAACTCCAGTATCTGATTTCTCAAAAAACCTTAATTCACAAGTTTTACCAATATGTAAGTCTTTGTTATCTAATAAATCCTTAGCCTCTTCATGAGTCAAAGCAATTCCGGCACCTAAAGTGTCATTCTTTGCACCTTTCCAATAAAATAGAGGCTTACCATGATCAGGTCTTGCGTCTGAAGGTATTACATCCATTAATGGCAAAGCTATATCACTAAAATCTTTTAATTTCAATAAATTAGAGCTTCTTCCATTAAGTTTGTATCCTTCATCTCCCCATCTTACAATAGTACCTTCATATCCTTCAGATATATTAAAAGAATGAAATTTCATTAAATCTTCTTTATCATTAATAACAATTGTAGGAACTAATATTAATTTAGGATTAAATAAACATATTTCTTTTAACATCCTGTATCTTTCCACAAATGGTTTATCTGAAACAAGATCATAAACATGATAATTTACAGCTTCAGTTGTACCTGGTCTGTATTTTTTTATCATTCTCATGTTTTCTTGAAAAGATTTACCATGAGCATAAAGCTCTCCGTCAAGTATTACATCTATTGCAGGGAATTTAGTTGTAATATGATCCAAAGTTTCAATTACATTTCCAGATCTAGAAGTCAAAGTAGCATAATTACAATCACCTAATCCACGCATTCCATCTAACTTTGGTTGAGCATAGCAAGGGTAAACAATTTTCTTTTCTTCTTTTCCAAAAACTTTTGCAAGCATTGGTAAGATTACTACATTGTCCATAGCATCTTGTTCGGTTTTAAAGTATCCTTCTTTAAGTTTCTTTACAAATTTAGCATTAGCTTCTAATTCTGCTTGATCTTCAGCAGAGGTTTCATTAGATTTCCCAATATTCTTAGCTTTACACATGCTAACATTAGTTACATGTTTTCCGCCAATAATACCAGATACTTGCACTATAGTAGCGCCATCTGTATCAATATCAAGAAATCTAATTTTACCTTTACTGTCTTTTTTAAATAACTGATACATTACTCTTTAAAGAATTCACTAATCTTATTGCTAAGTTTAGAATTACGTTTACTAATTGATTTCAAAGAAATTCTTTTTTTTGTTGCTTCATCAATTCGAACTTGAGCTTCATCAATGTCTTTTTGAATCTCTAAATTAGAGTTTTCAAGTGTTTTTACTACGTTACTAAATAACGAGAAAGCATTGTCGCTATCCTGTTGGTGCTTACTTACTGAGTTTTTTTTAAAAAACATTTTATATTAATTTAACTTTGGCCAAAATTTTTTGTAGTTCTTGGCGTACCTACTCTTCCTAGCAGTTTGTCTGCTGATTGTTCATAATTTAATAACTCTCTTTTTTCACTAGATTTAGGCAACTCTTTAAATCTATTTGTAGCTCCGTCAAATAAATAGTGAAAATATTTATTAGGAGCGCCAAATCTATTCTTGAGTATTTTAAAAGCTCTAATAGTGTCTCTAAATCTTCTAACATCATAACCATGATATTCTTCAAATCCATACCTGTCTGGAGAATAAACTCCAATTATTACTTTAGCATCTCTTTGAATTTCTTTGTTATTAGCAAATCCCGCTAAGGAGGGTTCAGTTTTCTTCTGAATACTCTCTCCCTTATTAGTAAATTGCTCTTTCTCGCCAGATTGTTCTTGCTGTATAATATTTACAACAGCCCATTTCCAGTGTTTAGTTATTTGTTTTAAAGAATAAGTTGTACTCCATTGCGCAATAGTTTCATGAAGACTTTTCATTTTGCCTGTGTCTTTATCTTTTTCACGAGCAAGTAAGCCTATGTGATCCACAACAACTATTACAATTGCATTAGAATCGTCAGGTTCATAATGACTATAAACTTTAGTAACTTCTTTCTTTGTGTATTCAGTACCATCTTCACGAACCTTCTTTTTAATGAACTGTCTATCTTCATAGTGATGAGTTCCATTTTTATCAGCGTAGTCTCGACAATACTTGTAAATACCGGTAGGATGATAAACAGAGTCTATAATTTCTACATTATCTAAAAGTCTTTCAACAGAATCAATATTATCACTTATTACAGTCATTAAAGACTGATCTAAAGATTTGTCCTTATAACCTTGAAGAGTTAATAAATCCATTCTAATATTACATTTTGATGATATAAAATTACATATCATAGTATCTATAAACTCTTGCTCTGATTCCTCTAAAGCAAAATAGAATATCTTTAACTTAATATTATTCTTTAAAGCATATTCTAAAGGTTGTCTAACAGCCAATGCCTTTGCTACTTGAGTTTTACCAACTCCAGAACCTGCAGTAATCATTGTTATCATTCCCGGAACTATTCCTGGAACTGATTCCGCTAGTTTTGGATAACTTTCAAAAGGTATACAAAAAATTTTACCTAAATCTTTTTGAACTTTAATTTCTTTAAGCTCATTAAGTCTTCTTTTTGCTTTACCAATAATTGTTTTAGATTTATCCATGAAAATCGTCCTCCTCTCTTTTGTAATGAAGCCCACTTGGACCATTTTGAGCTATAATTTTCATTCTTTCTTTTACAGCTTCTTCTTGTTCATCTGAAAACTCAGCATGTCCTTGACATTGAGATTTTTTTCTCAATTTCATATATCCAAGAGCCCTCTCTTTTGATTCTTTGCTTATTATAAGTGAACCAGTTTTAAGTTTAGACTCAACTTCTGTCATTTCACATACATGACCATCTTCCCAGCTAGGGCTTGGTGGGGCTTTTCCTTCAGTAGTACTGAATCCAGTACCACATATTTTACATCTAAATGCTTTTAACATAATTATTTTAGTTTTTAAAGTTAAATAATGCTATTATCAAAAGAAACAAAAACTGAATTTAAAGGTTCGTCACTTATTTGATCCCAATCTGAATATAGCCAACCTCCAGGAACTCTTAATATATCTTTGCTTGAAAAACTAGACCAATATCTTTCATGGAGCTTTAATCCATATAAAAGTTCAAATTCAGTAGGTTTTTCAACTTTCTCAACTAATGGTTCTTTTCTTTTTTTAAGTTCATTATTCATTATATTAGTTTTAATGATTCTATTAATCCTTTTTCTAAGGCTTGTTCGTAAGTGTGCTTACTGTGTAACTCTGTTTGGTATTTATCTCTTACCCAAATTTGAGGATGGTATAATCTTTTGTTTATAGATTTGTCCCTACTCCCATTTGGTATTACATAGACATCTAAATCGTGAACTTCCCTCAACCACTTTTGTAACAAAGATTGTGTTGGTGCATATATAATTCCAGGATTTAATTTGTAGAAACTTATTCCTGTTTCTTCATCTAACTCATCTTGAGGATTGTATAAAGTATTAGAATGCATTAATCCTAAAATGCATACTCCATCTAAATCTTTATGATAACTATGTGGATTTTCTGTAGTGTAATACTTGGGTGTTAAAAGATTAAATCCTTTCTCTTTTGCTAACTTAGCAGTTTCAAATTCTATTAATTTATCTTCCATATTTTTAGTTTTTACATGTAATCTTCGTTTTTATACTCATTTTCAATAGTGTCATCATCAAGAAGGTATGATTGCTTCTCATGATATCCTTCGTTGAGCCATCTTCTAGCTTCAACCATGTATTCTAAATCACCTGACTTTGTTCTTTGAGCTATATCTAATTCAAGAACTTTAATTGCTTTTTTCTGAGCATCAACATCTTTTTTAAATACAGCTTTCCATTTCTTAGAAAGTATTTTACCAAGAATAGTATCGGCTCCAGCAGGAGACAAAGCTCTTTTTCCGCCGTGTCTCCTCTTAACCATTATTGGGTATATTTCTAACCATTTGATAAACAAATCATTTGCTTCTGCAAAAAATACAGATGCTTTTTCTCTAAGAAATAAACTACTATTAGATATCTTAATAAATCCTTTCTTTTCTAAACTCACTAAAGCTTCAACATTACTATCAATTATTCCTGACAGTTGGTTGTTGTTAGCTATATTAAAAAGTATCAAGTATTCATTTATTGATAATTTATTCTTAACAATATCATCAATTGGTAGAACTATATTATCCATTTTTTCTAAAGTCTACAAAGCATTTAGTGACAGCTTCAATTATTGTTTTGCCGTAATAAAATTCCAACTTTCCTTCGTAGTCTTCAACATTATTTCCAGTTTCTCTTGAATCACAAACTAAAAAATTTTTTTCTATATCTTTAAAACAAGTTGGACTGACTACGTAATGAGGCGTATTTTTAGATTCACTAGAACTAATAAAATTATCATTAATTACAGCAAACATTTCATCAAGACTATAACTTTTTTCTTTTCTTCTTTTATTTAAACCCATTTTACGTATTTTTGATTAAATCCCTTCATTGATTTTTTAAAGTAAACCTCATCCTGAGTATCTTTTATTACAAATAAATGTAATTCAGGAAACTCATGTCTGAGACATCTACCTAGCATTTGGAAGAAGGATCCTATTCCACTATCTAATTGGGTTATTACACCTTTCTCTATTTTAGTTAAATTAACGCCTTCTCTAAGCATTTTAACTGCAAATAGTTCATCACATTCAAGTCTATTAAAACAATCTATTAGGCCTTGGTTAACGCCTTCTTCATTGTCTGAATGAACTGCACTTCCATTACCTATTTCTTTAACTTGTTTTATAGAACCTGTAAAACAGATAAATCTAGATCTAGTTGATCTAAAATCTTTTACTAAACTTTTAACATACCTTGTTTTAACCTCAGCTATAAATCTCTTTCTAGTTGAAGCTGTGTTTAGATATTTATTTCTACAACCCGTTCTTATAGGGTAAGCTATTGTTCTGTCTTGTGATAAATTGTAATAATAAGACATTTGATCACTCATAGCTTTGTAATGCTCTGTCTCTGTTCCCTGACAAATTATACCCACTTCTTTTGGATAAGTCTTCATCATGTAGTACATTTTGTTGTGCTTACAAAACTTTGTTATCTTCTTTTTACCTTTAGCTTTCCTTGCTACAAAATCCCATAACTTTCCATCAACAACTTTGTCACTTAAACTAACTTCATGAATCATCAATGATGGTTCAGGCAACAGGTTAAGTTTAAAAGCTTGATTTAAAGTAATTGTATCATAATAAACTGTCTTACAAAGATTATTCATTAAATACTTCTTCTCGTCTGGGATAGTAGCGGAAAGAAATATTATTCTAGTGCCACGCTGAAGTATATTCCTCAGTCCTAAAACTCTTTTTTCAGTTAAAGCATGGCATTCGTCTAATATTACAAAATCAGCTTTTTTCTTTTGATTTTTTAAAGAAGCGTATAATACAGTCTTCATTGTTTTACCAATTTTAACCATATTATGCTTCTTTATATCATCTAACCAATTTTTCTTATGAGTACTTTCTTTGCAAATTAAATATCCTACTGCTTCAGGATTATTTTTTAATATATTGTCTGCAATTTTTAAAGCACCCAAAGTTTTTCCACATCCTGTTGCCCACTGAAGGCAAAGGAATCTGTGTTTTTTTGACAGCTTTACACCATTAGCCTGTATTTTATTCTTCTGGGCTATCGTCTCCGTCAAAATCTAAAGGTAAATTTTTTCCTTTTCTATAATCATCTCTAGCATTTTTTGTGTACTCGTCAAGATAAGCATCTATTTCTTTGTCGCTCATATTATCAAGTTTCTCAGGATCAATAGATAATGATTTAATTACACCATCACCATCAGTTGATTTTATTCCTGGAAAATTACGAACAGTCTTATCTTTAATATCTCCTTTAAAAATTGGCTTTATATAATCACCTTTACCTTTTTTTTCAATTCTTCCTGCAACTTGCTGTAAAACTTGAGCAAACATATCATCTCTATTTGCTGTCTCTTCTAGTAAAATATGTATTTGCAACGGATCTCCTTTTACATAAGAAACTCCGTCATCTTTTCTTCTCACTAATAAAACAACTGAATTGTCATTTCCTTGTTCAACTATTTTCTCTAATTTACTGATAGTTTTTCTTATGAATTTCTTAAATTTTACGACTAACTTATTTTCTTTCTTACCCATGTGTGTTTTGTTTTTATTGATTTAAAAAAGTGAAATCTAAATAAGGAAGTTCTTCTCCAGGAACTTTAAATTTATTAATAAAATCTGTTAATGTTACGTTTGTATCTATTTCATCTCCAAACAATTTAATTACTTCTTTATTGGCTTGTCTAATAAGTCCTTTAACAACTCTTGCGGTACCTCTAGCACTTGCAGAATCTTCACCACCTACAACTTCAGCTAAACTAGCTTCTGATTTATTTTTAAATTCAACTGACTTATCCGAAAGACGCTTTAATTTTAAATAATCATCTTCAGCTCTCTTTAAAACTAATTCAAATTCATTTTTTGTAACTGATCCTCTAAAGTTTTTAAAAGCTACTTCGTCTTTTACTTTTTTTTGTTTTTCCATTTTTATTTGTATTATTGATAATTAATATAAACTATTTTTAATTAAAAACCCATATAATTCTAAGAATTTAAAAATTTAATATGAGTTTTTACTGTTAATCCATTCTTATGCCTCTTGTTATAGAGTTTTCCACGTAAACTAGGATCATGTTCTTGTATTTTTTGTCTAGCTCTTCTTATTGCTTCTGGTGAAGATATATTTTTATCACCAAATTCTATAAGAAAATCACGCAAATCTTTAGATCTTGTCTCTGAATACCAAATTTTAGCAATCAGTTTGTTATCATCATCCCTAAATACAGGATAATTAGTAAGCAAATACCTAACTTTGTCTGATACTTTAATTATTGATTTTAACATGCTTATTGTTTTACACTTCTAAAAGATTTATTACATTTGGGACAAGTAGTTCCAAGTTCAAAAGAACCTAAATCATTACATTTATCACAAATATTATCAATTTCTAAAAGTTTATTTAAGAATCTTATTTTTTCACTTCTGTAAGGTGTTGATGTTTTACCAAGTTTTACATTTGTTTCTTGTGCTAAATCACTTTTTACCCAATTTAAAAGGTCTGTTATTTTTTTATCCTTTAACTCCGTACAACAATGTGTATAATTAATTTTTGCTTCTAGCCATTCTACATAATTATTGCTAAAATGGTCTTCATAATTTGGAGACTCAGTGTAAGGTTCTAAATTCTTTTCTTCTCTATAAATTTGTTTAATATCCATCTTTTATTTATTTACTTTATTAATAATCTATTCAAAACTAATCATACACCCTAAAGTTAGGCTTCATTTATTCCACTCCATATACGTAACACTTTCCCTATGAACCCTATTGATGTTAGTTTTACCACAAGCACATTGCTTAACTAACCAATTAGTGTTATTTTCCATCTCAATGTCATATAGTTTTATATCGTAATTACACCTATGAAAACGAAGCATAACATTGTGTATAGCAAATGACCTTCGTATTCTCTTGATAAATCGTTTCATAATTTCAATCTTTAGTTTTCAATCTAATTTTGTGTAATCTGTAGGTAATTTCATTTTTTACACCTATTACTAGGATTTTATTAATAATCAATCATCCATTTCTTCTAAAGATTGATTTAAAGTTAATTTCTTTTTGTTTTTGTATATCCTATTACTTTTGCAATTAGGACAGCTTCCGTGACATCTGCAAGTTTTGTCAAATTTCTTTGAACCTGTATATTCTTTTCTATTTGTTTTACCCATTATTCAGGATTTAATTTAAAAAAACTTGATATTTTATTTTTAACAGAAAGAGATACACATTTATATCTTTTGTTCTTGTAAACAAATATAGTTCCGTGAACATATCTGTAAGTTGTTATAAATTCCATAAAAAACTTTCTTTCACTTAAAATTAGCTCTTGAACCATTTCTCCTGAGTTTATTTCAATATGTTCATTACTTAATACTTTAATCATTTTGTTTTATTTTTAATTGTTTATATTAAAATATTTTAATAAAATTATTTATAATAATAATGATCTGTTTTTTTACATTGATTACAACTGCATTCAGTAACTGTACTTGGAGATATATAATCATCTATACTAATATCTTCACAAATAAAACCTTTAGGTTTATAATGTAATTTTTTTTCTTCCCAATTAATAACTTTACTATCTTTAAGTGTAGCAAAAAGAATATAGCCACTTACGCAAGTAATCACTGATACTTGCGTTTTTCTTTTAGTTTCACTCATTATTCTAGTGTTTTTTCAATAATATGAAGAACAAATATTATAATTATTGATGTTGATGCTATTTGCATATAAATAATAAAATTACTTCCCCATATAGCAAACAATACAGAGATTAATAATACTAAACAAAAAAATGTTCCTATATATGGTATAGCTTTTAGTACTTGTTTTTTTAATTTATTTTCTTCCATTTTTATGGTTTTTAATTGTTATTAGCACCCTTTAATTATTAGCTGCGAGTTATCTCACATTTAATTTACATCCCTCTAATAGGGTGCAACACTAATAATATAATAGGGTCACGTAGTTAATTATTCTGTATCTTCGGTGCTTCACACCTAATGACCTTGGAGTTTAACTACTTGCTGAGAACTCCCAATAGTGTGAATAACATTACCAAAACAGTTTTCCGAGGACTATTAATTATGCGTAATTCACTAAGCAACATATCTCATACAGTTGCATCTATTCCCAATTGTAATTACTTAGTTCTCCCAACGCATAGGATATAGTGTAGTTCCATTAAAGGAAATCTCTCTATATTTGAAGCGTTTTTCGCTAATTACAATTCTTTACCATTACTGGTAGGATTCTGTTTTAAGTCAATGAATTTCTTCAAGGGTTTTGTTGACTGGTAATTAATACTATACTAAAGCTTCTACTTTTGCAATAACTGTTACTGCTGCAGTTATTTCAGCAATAGTATATATTCTAGAAAGATTTGTAATACCTTCTTTAAAGAATAAACCATTATTCTCAAATTCCTGTATTACTTTAAATTCTTGCATACGGCTGTTAACTACATCGATAAACTCGGAATCTTCTTGAGCTTGCATAAAGTCTAAAGCTTCTTTTGCTAGTTTACCGGTAATAACTCCTTTAGATGTAGTTGGTTTAGCTACAAATTCAACAAAAGTTTCTTTACTTAATTCATCTGAAACTTCATTCATTATAGATGAAATTGAAGAAGGAGATTCTGTAGTGAAAGTTTTACCTTTCATTTTTAAAGCTACTTTTACTAAAAATTCAGCTTTTTTTTGTGAATCTACAAAATTATTGTTTTTAAAATACTTACCATTACTTACTGCTGCTAAGTATCCACCATTAATTAATTCTAACTCACTTACTTTTTTAAATGTACTCATTTTGTTTTTGTTTTTAAATGTTAAATTACTATTATTTTTACTCTTTTTACTAATTACTTTTATCCTTAAACTGTCTCTAAATCTTTAACCCATTCAGGCATGTGTGTTATATTTTCAGTTGAAAACCATTCAGCATAACCTACAAGTTTTGGCGTAAAACCAGTATAAGAACTAGAACGTGTATGAAAAGAAACTATTTTTTCAACTTTCCATTTACACAAATCTCTACCTTCTTTCTTAGTCATTTGCCTTGAATCTAAATTAAATGAATTATCCCAAGCTTGACATGGACTATGACCGTCTCCAAATACTATTGCAGTATTGTATTCACGGCAATCTTTTTGAAGAATAGCTTTAAAATAAGTCTGATCATTGTCCATTCCGTTTTCAGAGTAAATCTTCTTTAAATCAAGCTTATGAATTTCTTCATAATTATATAAAGTTGATTTTGAACCTGTTATTAATAAGTCAGCATAAAAGTTTTCACTTAAATTTTTAGCTAAACTCAAACAAGTACTTGAAACAGCTCTAGGTATTGATCCAGATATATCTATAATAATTAGATTTTTTGTTGGAGCTCTTAAATGGGCACCACCATACATTCCTTCTAATTTTTTGTTATACATATTACTGTCAAAAGTAACAGAGTTGTGAATGTTTGTTGTAACAGCCTCTTCTGCGTCTTTCATCCATACTGGAAAAATATTTAAAGATTTTAAAACAGATACATCAACATAAGCTGAACTATCTTTTATAAATTTCTTTATAAGATTTTTACCTTTAACTTCACCTATACTTCCTCCTAACGACTTTCCACTATTTTCTTTTCCTCCGTTAGAACTTGAAATATTAAACTCAGTATTACAACCTAAACTTGAACTAAGGCTTTCTAAATCTGAAAACCCATTTTCTTTTAGTATTTTTTGAAATCTAAAAGGATATCCTGTAGCTACAGCTGATTGATAAAGCACTTCATATTCAAGTATTCTTAATAAATATTCCTCCTCATCAGGAGCTCCAAAAATAAATGGAGTTCCTAATGGAAGTTTTAATATATCACTTTTATCCGTGATAAAAAATAACTTAGGGATTGGTATCCCTTTTTCTGATCTAAATAATTTCATAATTACTGTTTAGTTTTTTTTAATAAAGCTGAAAACAAACTAGATTCTCCTGGCAACAGGTAAACTGGTTCTTTAGCTTCTGGGTTAATACAAATTTTCTTTTTTACATAGGTGTTATGAACTAACTTATCCAACATTGGTTCTATTACAGATGAATAAGGAGTAGGACACCCTACAGCAATCATTTTAATTGCTTTCTCTATACTTCTAGGTGTGTAGAAGTTATTGTTAAGAAACTCTTCTTTCTTAACAAGTTTCGCTAATGGATCAGAAACTGAACTCGGCATTAGATACTTTTTAGTCATATAATTTTTAAACATTTTTGGACAAAACTTCACATCATACCACAAAAACCTTTCTTTTATCTGTGGAGTAAGCGGAACCATGCCTTGATGGTTTGCTGCAGCAATAATCATAATATTTGGTAGCTTTTTACCCGATATTAAAGTTCGTTGCTCTAAGATGGTTAAACAAGCATTTAATACTATTGGATTACCATTAAGTAATTCGTCAAAAAACAATATGTCTCCATCTTTCAATGTTTCTAACTTATCAAAATTATAATAAGTCATTTTCTTAGTGTCTTTGTCCGGCATAGCTATACCTGATATCTCAAAAGGACTCATTTGAGAAGTAATAAGTTCAACAAGTTTTGCTCCTTTTTCTTTTGCAAACTTTTCTATAATTTTTGTTTTACCCATTCCTGGATTACCAATAAATAAAGGAACTACATTATTTCTTAAATCTAAATCTTCATAAACTTTTTCAAGTACAGGCTCTATGTGTGCCATGGTAAATTCAGTAATTATATCACTTTCTACAACTTTACCTTCAATTTCACTTTCTTCACTGCTCAATGTGTGAAGAATTAAATCTTTAGTACGGTAACTATTAGCAAAACCATCAGAATCTAAAGTACTTTTACAATGAAAAGCATAACCTTCTGAACCTCTAGAAAGCGCTGATTCATCTATAGATGTAACCTTAAGAATTCTTAAGAATTTTTTTTTACCATCATTATAATGAGATTGATTTTTATAATGTTCACTATCATGTAATATAGTAACTAAATCTCCTTTTTTAAAACTTGATTTAGTAACGCTTTTACTATCACTATAATCTTTAGAAGTTGATGTTGATTCATCAACTGTTACAGAAGTATCAACATCAGGTTTTTTATCTTTAGATTTAGATTCTGTATGTGTTAAAGGATAAATAGTTTCCCTAGCTTTCATTTCCTCATCAATAAGATTTTCTATAAAAGAATAAGATATATTTTTAGAATCAAAACAAACTCCTTTATAATACTTAAATTTTTCAGGCCTATCAAGTTTTATTTCATTATTAAAATCAGCTTCATTTACATATGTAATTGTCTTTGCTGCTTTGTCTTCTTTTATTGCTGTTTTTTCATAAACACCTAAAACATATTTATTTACACCATAAGAAAAAGTTATTTTTTCTAATATTTTAAATCTATTAGAAGTCAAAGTAACTGAATCTAAATTTCTGTATAAATCACTATTAATGTGAAGACTAACTATATCACCTACATTAGAATTACAATAGTTATTATAATGTTTTTTTTCAACTTTACTTAAAAAATCTACAGCAACAATATCTTCATCATTGTAACTATTATTGTAATTGTCAAAAATTGACCTAGCAGAATAAATTCCATCTGAAGCTCTTACTATTTGAAAAACTCTTTCTATTATTTTGGATTTTGTTTTTAAATCTTTTTCTTCTTTGTATGAAGTTACTTTTCTGCAAAAACGTTGACTTTGATAAGATGTTGTGTCTTTTTTTATCTTAACTAAATCACCTGTTTTAAATTTTGTTGTTTTTTTCATTTTATTGATTTATAATTGGTTATTATTATTATTTGTGATTTAAAAATGTATGTTTAAAAATACATTATTTAATTACTTTTGCACACTTATAAGTGTTACAATACTATTTCATAAATTGTTATACATAACATAATTTTTATGTGTTATATTTTATTTAACTTTTTAAGTTTAAAATTAGTGTTTTTATTAATAGCACCTGTTCTTAAATTTCTTGCTTTAATTTTATCTCTTTGTATTTCTTGATGATTTGCTAACATCACTCCTTCAGCAATAGATTTTATAGCTTTTCCAGCTAGTTTTGATATCTCATTAGCTTTCTTTTCATTTAATTTACCTGATCTTAAATCAAGTACATCTTGAGTTAAGCCTGATGAAAGAGTATTCATGATTTTCATCTGTTTGTTAATTGGTATCATAATTTTTCTTGTTTTTTAAGTTCTCTATGTAGTAATAATTGATTTTTTTTTAATTCTTTTAAATCTTTTTCTAAGTATTTACTTTTAATTTTTAATTTACTTGCTATATAGTTATCGTGTAATTTTTCTGTTCTTTTGTTTCCTTTATTACGATAGTAATCTATATTGCTTAAATAATGTTTTCTTTGACTTTTTAAAATTATATATTTATTTTTACTTCTCCAATTTATTCTAGATTTATACTCATTATTTTCAATACATACTTTACATTTTCTTAAATGTGTGTCAGTATCTATTTTATTTTTACAACTTGGACATATAATGAATCCAAAGTATTTTGATAATAATGAATTAGAATAAAAGTTAAATGTTTTTCCGTTTGAACGGACAATAACACATTTAGAGTTTTTTCTTTTTGGAGCTTTTTTATAAGGAATTATTACATTTTTAAATTCTTGATGTCCATATTCTTTTCTTCCTAACCATTTATAATTTCTAATTATTTTTCCATCTTCTCTAATAGAGTATTGTTTATTAGTTCCTTCAATGTATTTTGATTTCATTTGATTTAATTTAAAATTAATATTATTGCAGCCCACCAAATTCGGGAACTACACTACCTGTTTCGCCTGACGGAGTAATCGACACCTCCCTACAATAATATTCATGGAATCGAACCACTCTTTTCTTCTAAATCTTTAAAATAAGTAGCACAAATTTTATTTTGTGATAACCTGACATGTAGAATAACTAATAAAACATGGATTTCGCAGGGGTTTATTGCAGAACTCATTCTTTAACCACTAAAATTTGCTAGTTATGCTACTTATTCTTGGTCAGGGTTCACCTGTTCCTTTTGCTTTTGATTAATAATTTATTTATCCCCAAAGTATGTTTTTAATAATACTGCTTAAATTTATTTTCATTAAATTACATATGAATATAAACACAATGCATAGTAATACTAAAATAAAATTATTAAGCATTTGTTTTTTAATCTTATTCATTGATTCTATTTTTTAATAAATACAGAGCTGAATTGTATTAGCACTGACCATTACCTGCTTTCACTCATACTACTCGCAAGTAGTACAATAACAACGTCTAAAAATTCTTGTTTTTTCATTCAGCTGAAAATGACGTATCAGGCACTCTGTATTATTTGTTAATTTATTTGTTAAGATTCATAATGATGCCGTTGAAAAGGATTTTTTATTTCATTTCCTGAATTGAAGCCTCTAATTCAAGTTTTTTAATGAATGGTTTAAATACTTTTGATTTAAAATACATTAAATCTCTTCTACCTAATCCTTTTAATACCTTATGCATTTCATCTGCTTCTTCATTATCACTTAATGATTTTAAATTATCAATTTTTTTAACATCAAGACTTAATCTATCAATACATTTATTGTAATTTTCTAAATCTATTTTTTTTATGTTGTTAAAAGTCTTATGACCATATATAACTATATCATGCGTAAGTTGACTATAACTTTCCGCTATTATACCATTAGTGTGTCCGTAATTACTAGCTAATACCGCAAATGTTTTTCTAGCATATGAGTATTTTCTTTTTTTACTTTTTGACATTATATTAAAACCATATAAATGATCTAATACTAGTTTTATTTCTGATACTAATCTCATGATTTATATTTTTTTTCCAATGTTGTATTACATTTATTACAATAAACAACCTCATCTACCCAATGTAATTTTTTATAAGGATGCTCACATGATTCTACTGCGATAATATTAACTGTATTATCTTTGTTTAGTTTGAGTTTATAATTTTCTTCCCAAACAGCTCCTATTATACTTTCATCTGAACCATTATGTATTAATTCATATTCAACCTCATATTTACCTTCTGGATTAGCAACAAATTCTTTTAAGAATAATTGTTGTATTTGTGGTATAATCACACCTCTTTGTATAAGTTCTTTTCTACTTAAAGAAAATTCCACCTCTACATCTACAGCATGATAATAAGAACCATCCTCATTATGGTCTATCATAGTCATATTACCATATTGCACTGTAGATGGATGTGTAAGCTTACGGTCAGTAGTTGCTATGATTTTTCTATGAGTATCTCTATTGAATTTAGATATTGGTTTCTTACTGTAAATTTTACCAAGAGTATTACTTACTGTATTTATAACCCAATCACCTTTTTTAATAGGTTCTACATCTTTTGATACAGTTGCGTATAAATGAGATTCTTTACCATTTTCTAGTTCTTTAAAAAGTTTTATTATTTTTACTGGTTTTTTCATTATTTTATTATTTCAGGATCTTTAAAATCAGTTTGTTCTAGTAAAAATTTAGTTCTTATTTCTATTTGATCTAAAGTTTTTATAGCTTCTTCCCATTCACAAAGCTCTATTAAATCACAAAAATCAACACCTAAATTAGCTAATTCATGATCTTTAGGAACTTTGCAATCATCTTTAGGTAGTAAATTACATAATTGACCACAAGCACATGTTACCCAATCACAGGATTTTGATAAAGCATCTGTAAAATATTTTTGTTTAATAGCTTCACTTGAATCTAAATATTTATACCAATCCCATTTTTTAGGGTTAAATTTTAATGTTTTCATTTTTTATGTTTTTTATAAGTTAAATTTCTAATATACTTCCATTACTGCTTAATTCACCAAATTTACCATCTGTAACTACACTTCCATTACTAAAAATAGTTTTATAACCAGTTAATTTTAATACACCAGCATTTATAATATCTTTATTGTTATGTATATGACCTGATAAAAATAAATCAGGTTGAATTTGTAATATTTTTTTCTTAAGAGCACTACATCCACACATTTCTGCGTTATTAAATCTATCATAAGATAAATCCATTACACCTTTAGGTGGTCCATGAACAACTATTATTCTAGCATCTTCTGGTATACTTTGCCAAACTTTATCTAATTTACCTCTATCCTTCATAAAATGCCAATTACCGAATTGTGGAGTATAAGGAGAACCCCATATTTTAATACCATCTATAACAACAGATTCATTCTCTAAATAATCTATTGAATATTCTTTACAAAGATCTTTAAATTCTTTTCTTCTATAAAATGCTAACGCATCGTGATTACCTGCAATAAGTACTTTATTCTTTATAGGTAAAGAAGCGTACCAGTTTAAAAAATCAATAGCTTCAGGTTCATTTTTATATACATCTTTATGATTAGTAAAATCACCTGAATGTATTACTGTATCTATATTTTCAGGGACTTTTAATAGTTCATGATAACCATGAGTGTCTCCAATATGCCATATTTTCATTTTTTATGTTTTTATACTGTTAATATTCTTTAGTAATTACACACAATATTCTCGACGTGTATGTAATTTTTGTTTATATTTTAATTCCAATACTTATTTGAATACCCAAAATCTCTTCCTTCTTCAGGACACCAATCTTGACCTTTACTTTTAGTATTACCTCTAGATGTATAAATAGTTTTAAGAGTTAAACTATCTCTCCAACCATCACCAAATCTTGCTTTGGCTTCTCTTCTTGCACTATTTAAAGAATCTTTGTCTCCAGTTTTTTCTAATGCTCTTGCTCTTTGTGATATTTGTTTTCTAATGTATGAGTGAATTTTACGAACATCATTTTCTGGTATATTTACTATATCACTTAAGAACTTTTCATTTATTAAACTAGGTGCTACTTGTTTGTTGTTTATTTTCAATTTGAATGTTTTAAGTATTATTAATAATTATAACCCTCTTTCTTATTAGCTGTAGCTGTGTCGAGTCATTAAGCATACGGATAAAATTATGCTCACTAATAAGAGTAGGGTCACGTAGTTAACTAGTATTTCTTGCGGAATTATATCCATTTGACCAATACTTTACTTAAAATTAACTACTTGCTGAGAACTCATTTGTGTTGTCTTAACTGTTTGTGTCTTAAATACACAAATTCATAAGATTAATTGATTTCAAGATTCCGCTCTCAGGGGAACAACACATCTAGGATTACTCCAACTTAGCCAGTGAACTCGCATTAGTTCTTCTTTGATCCTCCTTAGCAAGAAGGAGCTGGTTACCCTGTCAATTCAGGATTAGTATCTTTATGTGAATTATGTAGTTTTGAGTATCCTATATTACCTTACTAAGAGTCTTTCCAAGATACCATAAAGTGGATTTGAACACACAACTCCTAGCGATTCACAAAGGTTTCAATGTTTAACCTGTTTATTAATATATTAAAATAGAATCTACGGATCAATACGTATGTGCCACTACCCCGTAGCTTTTCGCAGCTTATCACGCTTTTTAATATATTATTAGAATAATTTCAATTTACTTATACGGGACTATCACCCCTCTGCGGTCAAGGTTTCCAACTTGTTCTAATTTTTGAATTATTCAAATTACTTAATATGTCTTATTTCTTGTAATTGTTTTACTTTAACAGGATTAGCTTTGTATCTGTTTTTTGTTTGACCTGACTTAGTTTTGTAACTTCCTACCAATACTTTTGCAGGTGCCGATAATACTCTTTGCTTTCTCATTATTGTTTATATTTTAAAGGTTTAATTTATTCTTCTGTAATAATTTCATTGTTAGAAGAAGTTGATGAAATAGGATCTACATAACCATCGGGAGTTGACTGTCCCATAGTATTTTGGTTTGCAAATACATCTTTTTTGTAAGTTGTATTTCTAACTAATCCCATTACTAATTCTCTAGAATGTTTAGTTTTATCAGTTTCAGCTTCTAATTTATATTTAAGAATATTAACTTCCATAACTATTTCTTTTTCTCTAACTTCATTTTCTCTTAAAGTTATACTTTTATGGGTACGTAATTGGCTTTGAAGCTCTCCTACTTTTATTTGAGATGTAGAAAATTCTGTACACTTTTGAGAATACTTTGTTTGTAATAAATTGTAAGCTTCTTCTGTTTCATCAGCTTTTTTCAGTCTTTTTTGTAATATTACACCTACTTGTTGAGGTAAATTCTTTTCAATACTTTGTTGAATTTCTTCAGTAATTTTATTTTTCATTGTTTAAATTTATAAATTAATGTTAATATTATTTTCTATTAGCTTTTAGAATAGTTTTATTTAAAGCATCTGTCTTATACACTACTGATAGAAAATAATGATTAGATATATAATCATTTTCACGAATAATTTTAGTTTACTCGTAGATTACTTTGTATTATATCTAATTAAAAATAGAGCAGGTGATATTACCATCTCTAAATGCTGTTGTACAAATATCTGCACACTCTTTTTTGTTATTGTAAGTCTTACGGCGAGTGAACCGTTTAACACCTTACTGCGGTTACATACTGTTTGTTAATCCTTCTACATCAGAACACCTCCTAAGGATAATGCGTACTATTTTCTCTGTACTTTTATGTAGATCTAGCTTTCTATTTATTTAAGGGAGTTCAGCTTTCCCCACCATTTTTCAGGATTTAAAATGTAAATAAACTTCTGTGTCGCTTCAGTCGTTATCTCTTATAAAATACAATATATGAAAATTTGCTACTATTGTTCACAATTTTCTAGTATACTAAGTAAGGCTTTTTTGGTTTATTTACATTAATTTAATAAGGTTGTTGGTATAAATATTACTGCACCATAGGTTGTATCAGTATCCTTACATTAATAGAAGTTAAGTTTGTCTTTTCCCTTCAATACCTATTATGTTAATTTATACAGACAGTGTAAACTATTTTTAGTTCAACAACATTAATTTATAATTTTTTAGTTATTAATAAAAACTCTTTGACCCAAATTTCAGTTATGGGATATATGGATAGCCAAACTACGTGAATTCCATTATTTTTATATTCACAGGTTCATACATCTACAATAAACACAACTGCTGATACAGTTTAATAGCTCTAGTGTACACACTCCTTTATAGGTGGCAGAATCTAACTCACCAATGCTAGTTACTATTGTTTATCTTTAATTCAAAGAGTTTAATTTTTAAAAATACACTATTAACTACCATTTAGTGTAGACATCATTTAACGTAGAACCAAATACTATTTCACTAGTATTATCATAGGGCTGATGACTTTTTGTTGTTAATTTCTTTTTGATTCTTTACATACTACTGACATTATAAAAAATAATATCATTGGTACAAAGAATATTGATCCAAACATTACTCCTGTTAAAGCAAATGATACTGCTCCTAATAAAGATATGTTTAAAGCTGTTCTTCTTTTAGGGTAAAAAAATAACAATACTATTATTGGTGCTATTAATGCTGTCATTAATATACCTAATTGATTTATTTGATCCATGAACTTTTGATTTAAAATGTTAATAATTACAAGCCTATTTCTTTAAGATTCTTTGCATATATCTTATAATCAGGTAATTTTTTTTTATAATCTTCTGTTCCTAATTGTGGAAGATAAACAGCATTTCCATCTTTGTTTAAAGAATAAGAACTACATTTTTTTATCTCAAAATTAAAAACATAATCTATCTTTTTTAAATGATATATAAATAAATCTAATTCTCCAAGTCTTAGGTTTTCTATTGCCATTTCAAATGCAAAAATAACATCATCATCAAGATCACTTGCAATTGCACGAGTACCTTCATCTATTGTTGTTTTGTAATTAAAAGGTTTTTGATTTAACTCGCAAAGTGCATTTGTAGCAGCACACCCATAACATACTTTTTTCTTAAATATTTTAAAATATGTTTTTTCTTTAATTACTGAAAAATCATACATGTCTACAGGCATCCATTGTGTTTCAAGTCCTCTGATCATTGTTTCCACAATTTCGGAAACACTTTTTAATTTACTAAATATTGTATTTTTCATGTTTATTTTGTTTTATATTGTTGATATTGTAAAACTATTATAAAATTGTAATCTATTATCCCAATTACTTATCAATGATTAATATCAAAGTTCTGTACTTTTATGTTCATTATTACTCTTTTAAAGCATATAACTTATAAATTTTCTCCGAGTGTATTTTTCTTATTCCTAGGAAGACAATACTCTAACGGTCATGGCGTTTCCTAATGCTTATAAGGCATCGTTGATAATATAATTACAATTTTATTAGATTATTTAATTTTTTGTTAATGATATAAAACTCTCACAAGGTTGCACCTTGATTGCTCTATAAACTATCCTATGCTAAATAGGTCAAGTGTTGAGGTTAATTTAATCCTGCTATTAGATGAGAGTTTTAATTACCAATTATATAAGCCTTTTGTCTTCTTGCTTATGAATACGTCGAATATCACGACCTTTCTTTTAATTTTTATTGAAATTGAACTGGTAAATTATCTTTTAGATACTCATCACAATATGTTTGTGAAAATACTTCAGCTGCAGGTAATACATTTTTAGCAAATCTTACTCCTCTTTCTAGTATACTTGCTTCAATGAAATGTTCTCCTGTTAATGTATTGTAAAATAATTTAAACGCCTTATTAACTTTTTTAATGCCCATATTATATTGATTTTATATTGTTTATATTAATTTTGTTTTATTTTGTTTAAATATATCTCTGCCTGAATTAACAAGCAGAGAATATGATCTACAAAAAAAGTATGCAGTTTAACCCTCCGACTGCAAAAAGATTTTTAATCATTATTTAAAATGGTAAATCTGTTTCAGCATCTTCATAAGATACTAGTTTTTTAACATCTCCTATTAGTTTTAATTTAACTATAGAAAATCTTTCTTCTTTTGAAAACTCTTGGTACACCATTTCCTCTGTGTACTCGTATGAAGTATGGCAAAAAGCTGGTATCATGAATCCACACTCTCCTGTATAGTTATTTGTAGTAAGATGATTGTTTAACCAACTTTCTGCTTCTTCATACGTAGTGAATACATTATATTGAGCGTCTTCATAAGGCACGTAAGAAGTTGTAGCGTGGTTATGTTTTAATGTTAGTGCTAATATTTGATATATTGCTTTCATAAGATATTTAGAATGTTTTAAGATTATTTATTTAGTATTGTTCAAGACTTCTCTTGTATGTTTGACAGTCTATTTTTATCCAATTACAACTGTCTTGATTGTCCTTTAATAATATTTATCAATTATCTGCACTAGATAAATTTACGATATGCTTTCGACTTATTAAAGTTAGGAATAAAACAATTAATTATCAGGAGAGCTCAACTCCTACTGACATACTCATCAGTTCATTATTCACTACAAGTAATTAACTTGTTTCTCATCATGTGTGAAACACTAGTTTATAATTACATAAACACGTTTCTTAGTATTGTTCAAGACTTCACTTGTATGTTTTGATAAATGTTATACCTAAGTGGGCGGTTGTTGTAGCCGCCCAATGTATGTCTACTTTGCTTACATAATTTAGATATTTAATCATAACACATTATTTGTTTGGTATTCTTTGCCATCTATATCCCAAATCATAGAGTACTCTCCATGATCATCGGCACCAGATTGTCCTACAAAATTAGGTTTACTTGATAACTCATATAACTCAGTAGGAGTTACAAGAGTTCTACTTGGTAATAGTTTTAAATGCATTTTTTGAATACTTTAAGGTTAGTTATTAATTAGTATTATTCAACTCTTCAGTTGTATGATAAAACCACCTTTAGGGTCAGGTAGTGGTTTTGAGGACTTATTTGTGTGCCCACCGCATTATCATTTAGACATCCTAGAAATGTCATTGGCCTAGACAATGAACTATTCGCCAATACTGTTTAAACTTGTTTAATAATAATACAACACACCTACCAGCAGGTTTCTACTGCTTTATCACATCATGTACTAACATGGATTTGATTTGTCTTTGATTTGGGTTCAGTGTGTTGTTATAATTCTTTTTTAATCTCTGTCGTAACCATTTAAGTCTTCAATTGAAACTAAACTACCTGTTGATGTCATATATAATTCTTTCATAATATTGTGATTTAATATTGTTATTGTTATAATGTTTTTTAATCTTTTTAGCTATGTATATATAGTAAATTGAGATTGTAGTAATATATCTTTATAATTGAGAGTTATTTGATTAGAACTCTTTATTTAAAGTTTATTATTTGATTATTCAACGAGAGTTGATGATTATAAGTGACGAAATAGCCATTCATAATAATGTCATAATTGTTGTGATAACAATTTTAGTGGTCGAGAGAGGGGTTATGGGGTTATCCACACACCTATGAAACACCTCTTACTCACCAATTAATCCTATAATTAGTCCAATGAAGCAAGTAATAGCAAATGCTTTAAGTAACCAAGTAAAGATAACTAATGTTTTATTTGTATTATTCATGATTATTAATTATTTAAAGTTATTAAATATGTATTCCACGTGATTTGACTATGATTAATTCTTGATTTGTTAAGAAGAAATGTGTATTCCACGTGAGTTGAACTAAAATTAATGCCTCAAACTTACTAGATAAATCTAGCAAGAATGAGAACATTTAATTAGTGTGAGGATTACTCTGGACTGTCAAAGTCAGATTCCTCCATGTCGTCCTGAGCTTCAGGGTCAGCCTTAAGTAGCAAGTCTTTCTCGTCTAGATTTTCAGAGAAGAATGAGTTACGGTAAATAGGCTGTCCGTTGAAGGTCATAACCGCACCGCCAGCACCACGAGTTTTGGGGTCTTGAGTATCGCCGTTTTTCTTAATGTAAGGCGTTACAGTCTCGTTTATGACGATTTTACCGTCAATAGGAAAGGCTTGTCCGTCATTGATGTCTTCAATAAGGATAGCGAGTAAGTCAGCCTCAAGAGCGATAAAGGCTGTTCGTTTAGAAAGGCGGGCAACCTTGCTAAATCCTGTATAAGATACAGATTGTACCATAACGTTTCCGATTTCACGAGTCTCACCCGTGTTAGGGTCTGTAATGTTACGCATTGTTACCACATCGCCGTCTTTGTTGTTTTTCACAATAGCTTGTAATTTTTTCATAATAGTGTTAGATTTAGATTTTCGAATTAGTTAATTAACGTTCGAGTGATTAGAAAATATTGAGAATATTGTAGGTCTCAATAGAGAAACATGATTACCCGTAATTTGGGTACCCTATCCTCCAATATTTAAAACTAGTGGGGGTTGAACTGCTATTTGTCTACCGCACGACTCCCTCTTAAAAAATTTTAAAATTTTAAAAAAATTGCGCATTACATATATTTTCCCTATATTTACCATTAAATTATAAATAAAAACACTATGGCCATTTGGAATAATAAAAAGAAGAAGAGTAAGTTTACTAGAAAAGAACCTGTAGATAATAAAGAAGAATTAAGGATAGAGCAAGAGGCTGAGGATCATCTAAATAGAGAGTTAATGTTTTTTAGTAAAAATATGAAAGATAATTCACCTAACAAAGAAATGTTTGAATCTGATAAAGTTCAAGCTGATTTAATGAAAGAATTTGAAAGAAACGCTGCTAGTTATGTTGTAGCAAAGAATACTCCAAATATAAGACCTAGAGAAGAACTTGGAATTGAAACACTACCTTCAGATCTTCAAAAATTAAAACACAACTTATTAGAGAGTAATCCTTACACTTTTGGAGATAGTGTAGTTACAACTGAACAAAATGGTGAAGGAAATAACTCTCCTTTACATCTAGGAGGGGTGCCAGTAAGGAAAGGGTTAATGGAGCAAATAAATAATTTAAACATTAATCACTTTGCTCCTTTAACTAATCAGTCATTGAATCAGTCATTGAGTCTTCTTGGTGGTTCTAGTAGTTCTAACGGATCAAATTATTTTGGATCATCAACAACTGGTACTCAGCAAAAAATAAAAAGTCTAATAATAAGTGTAGATAGATACGGAGTTATAAATCTTTCAGGAGAAGTTCTACCAAAAAATCATAAAAATTTAGATGGAGACATATTCATCGACAACAAAGAAGAAATCAAAGAAACTAAGGCAGTTATAAAAAACATGAAAGAATCAATAAAAACATTAAACAACGCTCTGTCGATACTTGAGTCTGACGATAATGCTGAAATAGAAAAACATAAAAGAAGAAAATTAGGATAATATGAGCAATATAAAAGTATACTACATAACATCAGAGAATGCTAGAAATATAAAAGAAGATTTAATGTTTAATTTTCCTTCATTTATAAAAGAATGCCAAAAAGAAAAAGCTGTATACAAGATAAGCTACAGTAATATGGCGTTAGCTAGATTTGAAAAAGAATATGGGATGGTAATAAATGAATTCATTACTGCTACATTCTTCACCAAAGACAAACCAGGTAAAAAGTTTAAAAAAAGAACATTAGGAGTATCATAAATTAATGACATGTAAATTAGGTTTGAATAACTTAATCGTCTATCTTTGTGAAACATAGTTATTACGGTGTTATAACTGTTTAAGTCTGTAGCCAATTGATCAGCACATATTAATAAGGCGTAGACACTCAGCGAGGTTAAAAGTAATAATGAGCAAAAGGAAACCTTTTATATATACGCTCAAGAGTGGACCGGATTACGGAAAAAGTAATTCCTTCTGAATCAACAGATGTTACCGGCCCTTGCTAGAAATACACTCTCTTGAGGAAAATATAAAGAAAACTGTTCCTGAGCACTACATTAGTAGATTGCTAAGGACTTTGTGTACTTTATAATTAAAACATTACTCTAGAATAAAAGTTGTACTATTACGAGGTGATACTCTTAGGATTTTTCCTGGGAGTATTTTTTTTTGGAATAAAGTTAGGTTTGCTTATATTTTTTTGTATCTTAGCTGAAAATACTAACACATGCAAGAAAAAAGTAAAGATCAACCTACATACGAAGACATTGAAAGAGCAAGAGAAATAATGAAGCAAACTAAGCTTAGCCCTGCTCAAAGACAGATCATAGCTCTACCAACAGATCTTCTACTTAAAAATTACGCTCTTATTATATACAAAGCATCATCATTATCTTCTAAAAAAAGAGATATGGTAAAGGAAAGAGTTTCTTATAAGTTGTCAAAAGAACTTATAACAGTAGAAGACATTGAAAAAGAAGTTAATAGTTTAAGAGATTACGTGGAAACCAAACTTAAAGAACAATTAGATGACAGTATCGATAAGTAGTAGTAAAAACTTTGCTAGCAAGCTTAAAAGCATACTTGATACAGCTGAAATTAAAAACGAATCAGCCATAATCATTATGACAGATAGAAAATGGCATATAAATGTGTTTAACTTTATGATGAACCACAAAAAGGTAGGAAAGCTAAAAGTTGCTGGAAACACTTACTTTGTTATAAAAGAAATGAGAATAGAGATAAAACCTATAGACTTTTACATATGATAAAATTTGAATACAGTAGAATATTTGGTTGCACCGGATGGAAAATTGAAAGACCAAAAAACACTTACGTTAATCCAAAAAAAAGAAAAAATGAAAAAAAAAAAAATAAAAAAACAAACTCATTAAACAATAGTGAATTTTCATCAAATATGTCAGAACCTAAAATTATAATGAGTACAAATTCAGGAGGAGCAGAAATATTCAAGTTTACCAAAGACCAGCTATTCCTGTACGGAGAAAAAATTGAAGTAAATGACCCGGAAGTTATACAGGGGTTTAAAACATGGATGAAGGAATGGGGTTATATAAATAACAAAAAAGATGAGTAAAGTAAAAGAGATAGCAAACGGATATAAAAACCTAGTTAAATCTAAGCTAGGTTTATCCAGTGAAAAGGATGAAAAAATATTTAAAGCAAGAAGAGAGATCTGCAACAGTTGTGATGAAAAAACTGCACTAGATAGATGTGGATTATGTGGATGTCCATTGGCAGCAAAAACAAGATCACTAGAAAGCAAGTGTCCTCACCCGGACGAACTATGGTAGGTTTAAAAAGAAAAAAAGAAAAAGTTGTAAATGAAAAATACGTAAGACATTTGTATAAAAACGGCAGAACCATGACAGTTGAATGGTTTGAAAACTTTGATGGCCCTTGGCCTTATGGAGATGATGCAGTAATTAAAACAATTAAAGAAGAATGATGCTAACAGTAGAGCTACACGATCAAGTTGTAAAATTCCTCGAAGATTCTGGATGTGCAACACAAGAAGAACAAGTAAAGTCTTACGTAGTAAACAACACACTTTACACTCAGACAGATGTAAAAGGAATGTATGTAGTTTCATTTTATAATAACGAATTAGAAATGTATGAAAGATAAATATTACACACCAAGTATAGAAGAGTTTTATGTTGGATTTGAATACGAACAAGCTAGTATGAAAATGGTTGCTCCTAAAGAGTGGAGCAAAAAAATATTTTACTTAAATAATAGTCATATTGATATTGTAAAATATGGAGATATAGATAAGAATACTAGAGTTAAATACCTTGATAAAGAAGATGTAGAAAGCGTAGGGTTTAAAGAAGAAAAGAATAATATTTTTAAATTTAAAGATAAATATAGAAGAAACTGGCAATTAAAATTATTAATACCAGATAGAGGTAGAATATTATTATCTAATGATTGTAAATACTTTATGGATATAAATATTAAAAATAAATCAGAGTTTAAAGTAATATTAAAACAATTAAATATAAAGTAATGGTAAATAAAGAAAAAGAATTAGAAATTGACGTTGTAAACAACAAAAAATTAAGAGTTAATTTAGATAAGCAACTTCAAATATTAAAAGAGCTACCAAAAAGTAGAGAACGTAATTTAAGTATAACTAAATTACAGGAATGTATAATGTGGTTAGGAATGGATTTAAAAAGATTAAACGAACCTAATCCATACCCCGATAGCTATAAACCGGAAAATAATAAAATAGCTCCAACTGCAGATAATTTAAAACTGTAAAACAAAAATAAAAAACAAATTAAGTAATGGTATATATTAAGTACGATAAAGAAGTAAGAGATTCAATAATGGAAGGAGTTGATTGTCTTGCAAATGCAGTAAAAGTAACATTAGGACCTAAAGGAAGGAATGTTATAATGCATAAAGAAGGACAAGATCCTTTGATTACTAAAGACGGAGTTACTGTAGCTAAAGAAATAGAGTTAAGTGACAAACTTCAGAATATGGGCGCCATATCTGTAAGAAGAGTAGCTGAAAAGTCAAATGACAAGGCTGGAGACGGAACAACAACCGCAACAGTACTTGCTCAGGCAATTCTTAAAGAAGGAATGAGATTTGTGTCCGCAGATTACGATCCTGTTCAAATGCAAAAAGGAATTAACTACGCTGCTAGTAAAATAGTAGATGAATTAAATAAAAGCGCTGTTACAGTAGACTATAAGTCTAAAATGATAAAGCATATTGCAACTATCAGTGCAAATAATGATGAGGATATTGGAAAAATTATTGCTGACGCATTTAAGATGGTTGGCGAAGACGGAGCCGTAAGTGTAGAAGAGGGTTCTGGGTTTGAAACTAAGATACACAGAGTAGATGGACTACAATTTGACCGTGGCCTGCTCTCTACTTATTTCTCTACTTCCCCAGAAAACACTGAGGTAACTATGAGGGACCCCTTAATTTTGGTAGTTGATGGTAAACTAAAAACAAAAGAACAGATAATGGCTTTACTACAGCCAATAATTACAATGGGAAGACCATTACTTGTGTTGGCAGATGACATAATTGGAGATGCATTATCTACTTTAGTGCTTAATAAAATGAAAGGAGGCCACCAAATAGCAGCTGTAAAGACACCAGGATTCGGAGACTTCCGGAAAGACCTAACAAAAGACATTGCGGCAACAGTAGGAGCTGAGGTGGTACCTGAAGACATGGTTGTAGACATTAAAGACGAACATGTTGAGCAATTGTTTGGAACAGCATCTAGTATTAAAGCAGAGGCAATGAATACCGTTATTATGGGCGGAAAAAGAAGAGAAGGAGTGGTTGAGGCTAGAATAAAGTCAATAGAAAGTGCTATTCTTAAAAAAGGAATGACTACATTTGAAATAGATAAATTAAAAGAAAGAAAAGCAAAACTATCCGGTGGAGTGGCAATCATAGAAGTTGGGGCAAAGTCTGAACTTGAAATGACTGAAATAAAAGCTAGAATAGAAGATGCTAAAGAAGCGGTAATATCTGCTATTGAAGAAGGAATAGTTATGGGCGGCGGATCTGCATTAATAGATGCAAGATCACAATCTTTAACAAAACCATGGCCAACTAGAGGTGAAGATTTTCAAAAAGGAGTAGAAATACTTTTAAAATCGATTGAAGCACCTTTTAGAATTATATGTGAAAATGCAGGAGTTAGTCCTGATGTAAAACTATCTAAAGTTATGTTTGGAAAACCGGAGATAGGGTATAATGCTAAAACAGACGAATTTGTTGACATGTTTAAAGAAGGAATAGTTGATCCGAAAAAAGTAACAAGAATAGCCTTGGAAAGTGCAGCGAGTGTAGCAGGAACATTATTAACAACCCGATGTGCGCTAATAGAACAATAAGAAAAATGAGACATGATCAGTTAATAGGAGAGATAGAGAGAAGGGAGTATCAAAATAAGTTTGCTCCCTTTCCGGTATATGATACTGAAGTTATAGAAGATTTAAAAAAGTTAAACATGATGACACAAAAAATAAAAAACAACGAACCAATAACCTACTGCAAAACATGCTTGTCTTTGTATATAAAGACAGTAGAGTTTCAAAAAAGCGAAGAAGGAGAAGAAAGAGATGTTCATTACTGTGTTCCGTGTGGAAATACAGATTTAGGAGAATTACCGGTAGATCAATGGGAAGATCTGTATGAAGAAAAATACGGTGAAAGATTTTTAACTAAAAGTAAAAAATAAATGACTAATATACTAAGTTTAAGTGAAAAAGCAAAAGACGGTAATCTAATTTTAGTAAATTTCTACTCAACATCTAATAAATGGGTAGAAGCAAAAGCTGAAGCACTACATAATGAGGTAGAAGACATTAATGACGCCATTATAGAGGGTAAATACACTATACACACCGTAATATCCGTAAACAAAAAGAAAAACGATTATAAACTTAAGGTTAAAATAAAGTTTTTCAAAGAAAAAAAGAAAAATGAACATAAAAAGAATTCACACAGACAAAAGATCAATATTTAGATATTGGCTTGAATTCCTTAAGCCTTATCACAAATTGAGAACAAAAGAAATAGAAGCGCTGAGTTTAATGCTTTATTATAGATATGAATTATCTAGAGACATTGCTGACGAAGAACTTGTAGATATGATACTGTTTTCAACTGAAACTAGAGCAAAAATAAGAAAAGACTTAAAAGGAATGGGTCAAAAAGTGTTTAACAACCTTTTAACTTCATTACGTAAGAAAAAAGTACTAACAAAGAAAAATAAAATAAATCCAGTACTAATTCCAAGCATGACTGAAGATGGCTTTAAATTAGTTTTTAATTTTGAAGTAAAAAAATGAAACTACACAGAGCAGACGCAATCAAAATAAAAGAACTCTCGGAAAAACATGGATTAACTATAAAAGAAGTTGAACAAATAACAACGTCTCCTTATAGCTTTATAAGAGCTAAGTCTAAAGAAATTGAGTTTGATGAAAACATGACAAAAGAAGAGTTTGAATATATGAGCAAGAACTTCAACATACCTTGCTTAGGAAAGTTAAATGCGTCTTATTTTATGTATAATCAAATTCAAAAGAAAAAAAACAATAAAAAATAGGCTATTTGCATATATATTCTTATATTAGCCGAATAATTAACAATTAAATATTGATAACATGAGTGAAAAAACAAATAAAAAGCCTGCAGCAAAGTCAGCAGCTAAAAAACCAGTAAAAAAAATGCCAACAGCGCCTACAGCACCTGAACAAGAGCAAAAACAAGAAAAGCAAGAACCAAATGCGTTACTTATTTCTTTAGAATTAGCTGAACAAATAGTAGGGTATTTACGTGAGAAAAAAATGTCTGAAGTAGAAGGATTGGTTAAAGGTATTAGAGAATCTAGAGCCGTAACAGTAAATCAAGAGTAAAAACACACAGATGAAAAAAGGAGTTCTAAAAGAAAGTAAGGTAACCAATGATATCAAAAGGATAAAAGCTGGAGAGGCTAGTGAACTCGGTGTACAAGATTTCTTTACGAATAGAGATAAATCTAGAAGAAAAACTGCAGGATTAGTGGAGGATTCTTCTAGATTACTTGAAGACGAAGGAAAGATTAAGGAAGATTTATATAATAAATCACTGGAAACTAACAAGTTGCCAGATCATATTGTTCCAATGTTTTCAGGTGTTTTTCTTACTGCAAGAAGAAATAAAACAAAAGAGAATGGAATGTTTGTTCCAACAGCATCTTTCGGAAGAGGATCTGAAACAGACATGAATCAAGACTTCTCTGAGAAACAAGTAGTTTTATCTTGTGGTGGGCATGCTCAACAATTGGCTCCTGGAATGGAAGTTGTTCTTAATATGAATAATTTTAAGAAAAAACTTGAAAAAACATTAGCCGATAAAATAGGTAAAGAATTTGAATACATACTACCAATAGAAGTTATTGAAGGAGTAGAGTATTTGTACGTAGGAGAAAGAGATGTAAAATACATTTCAAATACAAACGGAATTAAAAGAAACTAATAAGTTTTAGTAAACTATCACACACATCGAAGGATAGTTCTACTTGACAGTAGGACTATTTTTTTGTATATTGCTTAAAATATCTAGATGCAAGAGCAGTGGCTGAACTCGCCTGTTTTGGAAACAGGAGCATCGTAAGTTCGAATCTTACCATCTAGACTATTGTTCCGCCGTGTAAAAAGGGTTTCGCTACCGTACGAAAGGACATGAGCTATAAGGTAAAATCTTATAGCTCAAGACAAAGTGAAGTATGGTGTAGATGTGTAGCACGCCTGGTTTTGAGCCAGGTAGCCTAGGTTCGAGTCCTGGTACTTCAACAAAAAATAGTGAGGCAAAGCAGAGGTTGCTTACGAGGCTCATAACCTCGGTGTTGCGGGTTCGAATCCCGCCCTCGCCACTAATGCGAAAGCATGAAGATTCCTCCGTTGTGCCAAATTGGAAAGGCAGTCAGGTTGTGATCCTGATTTCACGGGTTCGATTCCCGTACGGTTGTCCAAAATGCTCAAATAGCCGAATTGGTATAGGCAACTGGTTTAGAACCAGAAATCTGCAGGTTCGAGTCCTGCTTTGAGTACAAATTATAAATGGAAGAGTGGACAGTGGTCGTCAAGCAGTCTTGAAAACTGTCGGGTGTAAAAGCTTTGTAGGTTCGAATCCTATCTCCTCCGCAAAATAGAAAGTAAACTCACTTGGGTGAGCATCCCCTGCTAAGGGATTGGACGATAAAACGTTGGGGATCAGGGCCTCTGCTTTCTGCAAATATTATGGGCGTGTATGCAAATTGGCTGAAGCGAGCAGACTGTAACTCTGTAGGTGTTGAAAAACCCCGTTGAAGGTTCGAACCCTTCCATTCCCACAATGCTTTAATAACTCAATTGGTAGAGTAGCTGTGTTGTAAGCAGCAGGTTGTAAGTTCGAGTCTTACTTAAAGCTCAATTAGGTTTGGTAGCTCAGGGGTAGAGCACTGTGTTGAAGCCGCAGGTGCCGTAGGTTCAAATCCTACTCAAACCACTTAAAAATAGAGAAGAATTATGAATTTATTTGAACTAGAAAACAATGTTGTGACGTTCAGTCCACAAGCTTTGTTAATAGCTCCTTTTAAAGAAATATGGGATAAAGATAAGACTAAAGATAAGCATGAAGCTACACTTAAGCTTGGATTTATATATTACATGTCTGACGAAAGAAGTGATTTTATACACATACTTGATACTGACGAAAGGATTGCAGAGATAAAGCTTTTTATAGATATGCCTAAGAATTTTACAGGCAAGACTAAAGAAATTATAAGAGCTGTGCATTATTATGAAAAAATGTCAGAGACAACAAGTACAAATTTACTTCAAAGTACTAGATTGGTTTTACAAAAAATATCTAAATTTCTTGATGATGTAAACTTAGATGAAAGAGATGAGAGAACTAAAAAACCTATACATGATATAGGAAAAATAACTTCTTCAGTTGAAAAAATACCTAGACTAATTAAAGCTATTAATGAAATTGAGAAGCAAGTAATTAAAGAAAAGGCTATAAAAGCTCAATCAGGAACAAGAACTGAATCAATGTTTGAGGATGAGGACATTTAATAAAATACAAACAGAACTTACAGAGGATCTTTTAGATAAAATGCCTCGTGAAGAAAAACAAGACTTGTTAGATTCTATAGATTCTATAAAATTTATTCAAAATCTTTCTTCTCCAACTAGGAATGAGGTGTCAGACTTGGTGCGATGGGATAACCCCCTTTTACCGACATCATCGATAGATCCTGATCAATTAGTTAGAAAACAAGATTCAAATGGAAGAATCGCAGTAGACTTAACTGATCCTCACATATTAGTTGACATGGATTATTTTAGACCTGCAGCAATATTTTACGAAAAAAATAATTGTTACACAAAACTTTTTCCTAACAAAAATTCTAACTCACAATACTACAAGTTTTGGAAAGAGGAAGCTAGAAGATGTAGAGAAGGATACACAAGAGATTATGATGGTGAATGGATTCCAGGAAACTATTATTTTCAATTAAACTACGCTCCACTACTTAGAGCTGAAATTATAGCTGGAACCAAACAAGCTGAGAGAGTATCAGCATTTGCATACGTTTATGATGCAGATTATTGGTTCTTTCACTACTGCGAACAAGCTAGAGCTGTTGGTATGCACGGAGCTAACCTAAAAAGAAGAGGTTGCGGGTATTCAGTTAAAGCCTCAACTATGCTTGCCAAAAATTTTGTATTAGGAGATACAGTTAAAGCTAAAAAGAATGTAAAATCTTTTGCTATTGCAAATGAAAAAGAATATTTAATAAAAGATGGTATTTTAAATAAATACGTATCAGCTATTAACTGGTGTGCAGTACATACTCCTTGGCCAAGAGTAAGATCCCTTAAAGATTCCTTAAATGATATGCACTGGATAATGGGACGAAAGGACCATCAGCGTGGTATAGATAAAGGCATACTTAACGAAGTAATGGGAGTTACTCTTAAGAATGATCCACAAAAGGCAAGGGGGAAAAGGGGAGCATTAGTATTATGGGAGGAAGCAGGTAAGTTTAACGACTTTCTTAAAGCCTGGCAGATTGCTAGGCCCTCAGTAGAAGAATCTGGATTTGCATTTGGATTTATGATGGCAGGTGGTACCGGTGGAGTTCAAGGTGGAGCCTTCGAAGGGTTAGAGGAAATATTCTACAACTCTGCAGGTTATAACATATACTCTATGCCTAATGTTTTTGATAAGAATACAAATGGAAAGGGTCAATGCGCATTCTTCTTTGGAACATACTTAAATTATAGAGGTAAAATGGATAAAGACGGTAACAGTGATGTTATTGGAGCTCTTATTCAAATAAATAAGGAAAGAAGCATTGTTAAATACGGAGCATCTGACATAAATACTATAGTACAAAAAAAGGCTGAGGAACCAATTACACCTCAAGAAGCTATTATGCGTACGGAAGGGACAGCGTTTCCTGTGGCAGATTTAAGAGATTACTTAGAAGATATTGCACCGGAAATAAATGAGTTCACGGATTCTCACTATATAGGTGATTTAGTTTACGGAGATGACGGATTAATGAAGTGGAATAACGATGCAAATTTATACCCTATAAGAGATTTCCCTTTTAAAGTAAAAGGAGGACTTAATTCTGACGGAGCCATAGAAATCTTCGAAATGCCTAATAAAGATAGAGATGGTAAAGTATTTGAAAATAGATATATTTGCGGGATTGATCCTGTTGACAACGATTATACTCTTGGTGGCTCTCTCGCTTCCATTATTGTTTTTGATTTATGGACTGATAAAATTGTTGCGGAATATACAGGGAGGCCGCAACTGGCGGAAGAGTTTTATGAGAAATGCTTAAGGCTTACTACATTTTACAACGCCAGTGCAAATTACGAGAATAACCTGAAGGGACTCTTTTCTTACTTCTCCAACCATAATTCACTTCATTTGTTAGCAGATAGTCCAGAGATTCTTAGGGATATGGAGATAGTTAAGGCTAATCTATTTGGAAACAGATCAAAAGGTACAAGAACAACAAAAGAAGTTATAGGATTAGGTAAGTCATTGCAAAGACAATGGATGTTAACTCCATTTGAGCAAGAAACATACGATTCAGAGACTGGAGAAACACTAAGTGTTACAATACCTAATTTAAGAAGGATTAGGAGCATCGGATACATAAAGGAGTGTATTGCATGGAATCCAGATATAAATACGGATAGAGTTTCTGCTATGGACATGGTGATGATACTAAGGGAAGATAGATCAAAGATGACTAATAAGTTTGAGGAATCAAGAACAGAGAATTCCGATACTTACTTTCATGATGATCCTTTTTTAGATGAGAACTGGGGAAATGCAATGGCTTCAAAACTAACAGGAGAAGGAGATCCTAACTTTGATTTTTAGCTATAATAACAAATAAAAAAAATAAGAATAATCGACTAAATTTACAAGATATTTAAAACTATGTCAGAAACTAAAAATTTTCCAAAACAAAAACTATCTTACTCAAGTAAGGGTAAGGTGTGGAGGAAAAACCACCTTGATTGGGCAGATAAAAATAGCTTCTTAAGTAACAGTCATGTTAGAAGAAAGCTTAAAAATAAAAAAATTAACTTAAATCTTTATAACGGAAAAGTTGACGTTAGCGATATGAAACTAATTCTAAACCCTGGTGGTATGGAAAAGTTTTTCGTTCCTGACGCTATTCAGCATTACCCTATCATAACTCCGAGAGTAAATGTTCTTGTGGGGGAGGAGAAAAGAAGAAAGTTTGACTGGACAGTTCAGATAGTAAATCCTGATACTTTATCTAAGATAAAAGAAGATAAGAAGAAATTAGTTGATGCCAAGTTAATGGAGATGCTTGAATCTCAGGTTTCAGACGAAGAACTGGAAAAAGAGCTAATGAAATACGGTGATTACATTAATTTTGATTACCAAGACATTAGAGAAAAAAGAGCTAACCTATTGTTGAGATATTACATAGGTAAACTAGATATGAAGATTGCATTCCAACAGGGATTTAAAGACGCACTTATTATGGGTGAGGAAATCTACATGTTTGACATTGTTAATGGAAGTGTTTCTTTTGAAAAATTAAATCCTTTAAAAGTACACACATTACGAGGTGGATTTTCTAATAAGATAGAAAACTCAGATGTTATTATTTTAGATGACTTTTGGGCCCCTGGTAAAATACAAGATACTTATTATAATGATCTTAACGAAAAAGAAGTAACAAAACTAGATGAAGGAGCTTACGCAAGTGGTGTAACAAATCTTGACGGAGTTACTGAAGCGGTAGATGATGTTGCTGGATTAAAAATGCTAGAAAGAGAAGGAATGGATTCTTACATAGAATCTACCGGAGTTTACGGAGCTAAAGGTTCTGAGCCAAGAGGTTCTTACACTGATGGAGCCGGAAACGTTAGAGTATTAAGAATGTTTTGGAAAAGTATGAAAAAAGTTATAAAAGTAACTTTCTTCGACCAGCTTGGCAAAAAACAGACTAAATTTAGATCAGAAGATTATATTATTGATAAAGCAATGGGTGAAACATCTGTAGCTCTATGGATACCGCAATGGTGGAAAGGTGTTAAAATAGGTGAAGACACTTACTTGCAAATCAAGCCAAAAGAAATACAATACAATAAACTTAACGAACCTAGCTTTAATTCATGTGGAATTGTAGGTCAAGTTTATAACTCAGGAGACGAAGAAGCAGTTACAATGGTTGACAGAGCTAAACCTTTTCAATATCTTTATGACATTTCTTGGTACAGAGTAAATGAAGCTTTAAGTAAGTATTTAGGATCAATAGTTGAATTGGATTTGGCAAAAGTTCCAACAGGATGGTCAGTTACTAAATGGTTATACTTTGCACGTAAATCTGGAATATCTGTAGTAGATAGTTTTAAAGAAGGTCAAAAAGGAATGGCTAAAGGTAAGCTTGCCGGTGCAGTAGGAAATACTACCGGTAAAGTATTAGAACAAAAAGTAGGAGACTTTATTCAGACGCACATTGACATGATGGAGTTTGCTAAAGCTCAAATGGATGAAATAACAGGAGTATCTAGACAAAGACTTGGACAAGTTGAAAATAGAGAAACAGTTGGAGGGATAGAAAGAGCAGTATCTCAATCTAACCACATTACTGAAGAGCTTTTTACTATGCATGATTATTGCAAGAAAAGATGTTTTGAAATACTTATTGAAACTGCAAAAATTGCACTTAAAGGGCAGGCAATAAAATTTTCTTATATAGCTGACGACATGACTAGACAGTTAGCTGAAATCGAAGGAGATCAGTTTGCTGAAGAAGAATATGGATTAATGGTCTCAAATGATGACGAGATAAATCGAATGGAACAAAAGCTTGATGGCATGGTGCAAATGGGATTACAAAACCAAATGCTTTCTTTCTCAACAGCAATTAAAATATATAATTCACCATCTATTAGAGAAATTCAAAGAATGATCGAAAAAGATGAGCAGAAAATGAAAGAGAATCAATCTAAACAAGCTGAAGACCAAAATAAACAAGCTCAGCAAGCAATGGAGCAGACTGCTAAAGAAAAGGAAAGAGCAGATAAGTTAGATCTTGAAAAATTTAATAGAGAAGATGAGACTAAAAGATATATTGCAGAACTTAATGCTGAAACTCAAAGAATGCAAAAAGAGCAAGGAGATGAAGGTATTGAAAGCGACGATGATTTTGCTAAGTTTGAATCAGAGCTTGGTGTAAAAAAAGAAGCTCAGTCTAATGATATGAAAAAGCATGCAGACGTTATGGCTAGAAAAGATAAAGAAATAGCAATTAAAAAAACTCAAGCAAATAAAACAACAACAAAATAATTAAAAAATGAATATACTTGGAGTAATAACTGATTTACTGGGAATTGGAAAATCAGCTTTAAACAATAGGGCTAAACTAAAATCATTAAAAATTGAAAATAAATTTAAAATAGAAGAAGCAACTACAAATGCTCAAGTAAGAAGAATCAACTCTGAAACAGAAGGTGATTTAGCAATTGATTTGATAACAAATAGAGATAAAAAAAATACAAAAAAAGACGAAGCTGTTGTTTATTTATTTTTAGCTCCTTTATTTGTAGTAACAGTAGTTCCTTTTATTGTAGCATATAAAACAGGAGAATGGGAAAAGTTAAATATATTATTTAGTGAATCTTATCAATCTTTGTCGAATCTTCCTGAATGGTATTTTTGGGGATTAGGTTTTGTTTTAATAGATGTGTTAGGATTTAGAAGTTTTGCAAGAAAGCTTATGGATAAATATCCTGGTAAAATGAATGTTAAAAATTTATTTTCAAAAAAGAAATAATAAAGAATAAATAACAAAGCATCTTTTAATTAAGGTGCTTTTTTAGCTATAATATAAATGTAGTTTTTTTTAGTAAAACACCTATTTTTGCTAGTAATTATTAAATAAATCATGGGAACAATAACACTAAACGTATCGGCTAGAGGAAACCAACCACCAAGTTCTACTGGGTGGATATCTCTAAGTTTATCATATAATCAAACGCATGTATTTACTTTAGAGAACTTTACAACAGAAACAAATCCATTTTATGTAGATCCAGAAGGAGACGTTTTAAATAACATTAAAATAACCTCTTTACCTAAATCAGGAGAGCTACAATTAAATAATGTTGCAGTTTCTTTAAATGACGAAATAACCAAGCTACAATTAGAGTCTGGCAATTTTCAATATGTTTCAGACTCTACTAATCAAGACGGATATGGTGATGGTTATTTTAAATTTACAGTATCAGATGTTGGTTCATTAACTCATACATCTAACCCTAGCAGTGTTGTGTTTAAAGTAGGAAGTAATATAAATAGAGCCCCATCTTCTGTTGGAGATGGAGAAAGTAACGTTGTTCTTGGAAATACTTTTGTATTTACAGCAGCTTCTTTAACTTCTAGCTTAAACCCTCCTTATTCAGATCCCGAAGGAAATCCTCCTTACAAATTATTAATATTGTCTTTACCAAAATTTGGTAAACTTCAATTAAATGATGTAAACGTTGTTTCTGATCAAGAAATTGTATGGAACGAAATTACTTCAGGAAATCTTAAGTACTTAAGCGAAGAGTTACCTGATAATGAATTAGAAGGTTTTCAATTTATGATTTCAGATACAGGGTCACAAAAATATATAGGATAATGGCAAATTATAATTTTAACGTAGAAGACGCAAATACATTTAAAGTAGAACAGTATTCAAAAATATCAACAGATTGTGCTACTCAATTTGTATACAAAGTAACAGCATCAGAGTCAGATTCTATTGAATTTTCATTAGAAGGCTCAACATCTTACCCAATAATGTGGACTAGACAGTCTTACACTGTTGACGGAGTAGAGGGTCTTAATTGGACTGAAACAAACACGATGACTGTTTCTTTTTCTAATGACCTGTACATAAGTTTTGTAATAGACAATTCAGGAGATCCAGGAAGATTTAATGAATGTAAAATAATAATAAATAACACAACTACTAATAATTCTTTTGTAGATGCTGTAATTAGGGAAAATGACTCATTAGCATGTGATAACCCATCAGGGAATTATACTAATTTTGACGCCTTAGATGACACTCCTGATGAAAAAGTTGGAAGTTCACTTAAAATTGTTAGAGTAAGAGAAGATGAAAGTAAGTTAGAGTACGTAGGTCCAGAAACATTAGGTCCTTTCTTAAGCGCTTCAAAAACATTTACATCAAGTTCTACATGGTTTTATAATGCTCATAATTTAGGAAAAAAACCCTCAGTAATAATTATAGATAATAGCGGAAACAGAATGCATGGTGAAGTTAATTATACTGATTTAAACAACTTAATAATAACATTTGTTACTGCTGCTGCAGGAACAGTTTACTTAAACTAAAATGGAAATATTTAATAAAAACGTAAGCATACTAGGTGACTTAACTTTATCATTATCTAATTCTGTTGGCGAAATAATTACAATTAACGGATCTGGAAAAGCAAACAAAAGAACTTATGCTGAAATTAGATCAGATATAAATGCTGAGCCGCAATCTATAAATCTTACAGGAAAAACAATATCTCTAGACCAAAGCGGAGGATCTTTTGATGTTCCTAATATTTTTAATCAAGACTTAAATACTACTGATACCGTATCCTTTTTAAATTTAAGTGGAACAAATACAGGAGATCAAGACTTAGATGCAATTTTGAATTCAACAATGACTGGACTTTCACAAGGAGGTGAGTTGACTATAAATTCAGATACTGCAAAGTTTGATATTGCAGCAGGGTTTGGAACAAAAGTTGATGGACGTACAGACATAGATAGCCCTACTTCTGTTCCAATTTCATGGAACGCAATAACTGGAATAAGTCCACAGTTCTTAGCAACGCATAATGCAAGTTACGTTTCAATTAATTCTAGTGGTGGTATTTTACAAACCTCTTCACCTCTTACTTCAACACAAAGAAGAAACAACATTAGGCTTGGATTAATAGTACACCCAAACAAAACAACTATATTTATAACTAATAATCAGCCAACAGTTCACATTGAAATGGGAGGTCAAGTTCAAGACATATTAGATGTTTTAGGTTTTAGATCGATAAGTGGAAATAGAATTCTACCCGCTACATCGACTGGAATGAAATTAAAAAAAGAAAATGGAACAGTTTTTAAACCTGGAGCTAATTTTGATACTTTAAATTCACAGCCACATTTTTTTAATTTAACTTTACAAAATCCAGCTACTTTTAGATATAGATTACAAAATGGAGATGAAGGACTAGATGTTACAGATATAGATCCAACAAAATACGATCTTAATGGATCACTAACTGCAATACCAGCAACAGCAACGCTAGCAAGTGTTCAACAGATTTATGTATTTCAAGAAAATAATATAAGAATACAGCCTGGTCAAAAATACTACAACAACTTAACTGAAGCAGTACTTGGTATTAATTCAGCATCATTTAATACGGAGGAAAACATTGCAGCAAATGGACTTTATTTAGGCTCAATTGCAATGATTTACGGAACAACCGATTTAGACAATATTTTGCAGGCGGTTTTTGTACCATCACAAGGAACAACAACAAACGGTTCAACAACTTTGCCTCCTTTAGGATATACTCCAGAAGATGAAGACAACAAAAGTCAAACAGTAACTGCTTCAAGTTTAAAATACCCAAGTAACAATGCGGTAATTCTTTTAGATAATGAAAATGTTAAATTAACAGGAGACCAATCTTTAGGAACAGGTGTTAAAACATTTACAGATGAAGTTCTCGCTATAACTCAAGCAAATGCAGTCAACAATACAAGTGTAGCAACAACAGCTTATGTTAAAAACTTAATAGGAGAACTACCAGCAGGATTAAGTTTTGAAGGAACTTGGAATGCAAATTCTGATAACCCTGATTTATCTTCATTGACACCTGGTAATGGACAGTTTTGGATTGTCTCTACAAATGGTAATACAGATTTAAGTGGAGAAACAGACTGGAAAGTTGGAGACTGGGCAATATATGTTGAAGACGGTAACGGAAGTGATGGCTGGCAAAAAGTAGATAACTCTTCTGTTTTAGACGGACAAGGAGTAGGTCAAAAACTTGCTTTATGGTCTGGATCTGGAGATTCAAATACTTTAGAAGAAGCGCCAATAACTGTAAGTGGAAACGATGTAACTTTTATAGGTGCAACTACTGTGCTTAACCCGTTTAGAGTAACAACTAACAGCACCTTTTTAGCATTAAGTACTGACGCATCAAGCAAGGTTGTGGCAATGATTGATAGTTCTGGAAATTCAGATACAGGAGGATTAGCAATTAAAACAGGTGATGATAATTTTGACGAAAGTGCTTTATATATTTTAAACCATTTAGAATCACCAGTTTTTAAGATAAAAGCTACAAGCGGAAACCTAGAGTCTTTAGGAAGCATATCAGCAACACAAGGAACGTTTACCAACGGCAATATAGTTCTTGAAGGAACAGGAAGGATACAAGGAATTGATACAATTACAGATGCTACTGATGCAGTTAATAAAAATTATGTAGATACTCTTGATACAGGTGTTACACAGATAACAACTTCAGGTGGTATATTTGGAGGAACAATAACAGGAGTAGGAAATCTATATCTACAATACAGTAATAATATTGGTAATTCAAATTCAACAACAGTTGTTAGAACTTCTAGTGGTCATATTTATGCTAATTACTTAAATTCAACGGGTTCATTTAGCACATCTGGACAAAACTCAGGAATGAGTATTTTTACAGGTACAAATGGAGGAGATACTTTTGCTCGTTCTTATTCAGCATCAGCAGCAAGAACATTATTAAATGTTGAGGACGGAGCATCTGTTAATCAATCTTTAAATATTTCAGGGCACACAATATCATTAACAAATGGTGGATCTGTTACGGTTCCTGATAATAACACACAATTAAATGATTCAGATATTTTAGCATTTGGATATATAAAAACTGACGATTCAAGATTAAGTGATGCAAGAACACCTTTATCGCACACGCATCCTTACTTACCTTTAGCTGGAGGAACTATAACGGGAGTTATAAATATTAACACAAGCACAAATACAGATACCTTAAATATATCTAGAATTGGTAGTAATTCCGACCAAGTAGTAAAAATTGGATTAGATGACACATCAGTTGTATTTAATTACATTGAAGATACTTCAAGTGAAGGTAGTGGAAATTTTGGAAGCTATCAATTTAAACTTGGAGGAAACGATGGTGAAACAACGGTAACTCCTTTTATAATAAGTAAAGAAGGTATATCGGCAATTGATGGAGTATTTAGTGGAGATGTATCTTTATTAGATAATAAAAAAGCAAAATTTGGAACAGGAAATGATTTAAGTATATTTCATAGTGCAGGTAATTCTTCTATTGAGAATAACACAGGAATTTTAACTATTAAAAATACTTCTAACGACATTCATTTAGCATCATCAAACAATGCTGTTATTTTTGTAAATACTTCTGATGCTGGTGTTTCTGCAATCGCAGGAGGAGGAGTTAATTTATATCACAACAATGTTTCTAAATTAACAACTACAGCAACAGGTGCAACAGTAACAGGAGACTTAGGCTCTACAACATTAACACCAACCGCACTAACCACAGGAACTATACCATACAAGAGTGCAGGGGCGTTGTTAGACAGCCCTATTTCTACGGATGGAACTGATGTAACTATTAGTGGTAGTGTAGAGATTGGTTCAGATGCAAAAATAGCAAGAACGGCTGGCGGTTATACTTTCTTAGAAAATGCAGGCGGAGGGTTACGTGCTTCTATGAAATCAAGTTCTTCAAATAATTTAATATTTAGCACTGGAGCAAGTACACAAGCTTTAACTTTAAATGGAGTAAACCAATCAGCCACCTTTGCTTCTACTGTAAGTGCAAGTGGAACAGGTGCAACAATTAAAGCCTTAAATTCAAGTTTAGGTAATTCAGAAAATATATCAATTGCAGTAGGTAAAGAACTTAGTAGTCAAAATTCTGGTTTTTTAGTTTGGAATAATAATGCTTCGGCTGGTGCTAGGTATTTATCTTTAGAAACTTTTGGCGGTAACAGTCCTATTCAAATTTCAGCAAGTAATTTTGATATTAACACAGCAGGAGCCGCTATTTTTAATTCTACTGTAAGTGCAACGGATGGATTGTTTAATGGGGATTTACTTTTGAAATCAAACGATGTTTATAGTTCAATACCTTCTCGTGAAATTTATTCAAACTTTAAATATAATTCAAGCGGAAATACTACTAAAATGAATAGTATTCTATTTAGTAAAAATAATGCTAATTCTGATACAGGCGCATTTACCTCATTTTCAAAAAAGCCCAACGGACAAAATATTTCAGAAGCTATGAGAATATCGCCAGATGGTAATCTCTTAATAAATACAGAAACAGACAACGGTACTGATAAACTACAAGTAAACGGTAGCATAAGTGCTACTGATGGGTTGTTTAGTGGGGAATTAGGTATCGGAGTAGCTAATCCAGATACGCCATTACACACTTATAGTGCTACAGGAAACGTAATAGCAACTTTTGAAAGTGGGGATTCAAATGCTTTTATTAATATAAAAGACAATGCTTCAGGCGTTAATGGTGTAATTTTTGGAGCAATAGGAAATGACTTTATTGTTGCACCTAATTACGTAGAGGGTTTAAGGATTAAAGAAAATTTATCAGCTATATTTACTTCTAGTGTACTAGCAAGAAAAATAAATATCGCACCAATTGCACAAAATGGAGAAGTTGATGGTTTAAATGTATCTTATAATGATGATGGGGCTTCTAATAGAATTAGAGCTCAATTATACATTGATGCTTTTAATGGAAGATTAGACTTAACAAATAGTGCAGATGCAGTTAGTACTAGAATTAATTCAAATGGTGCTTCTTATTTAAACGGTGGAAATACGCTTTTTGGAACTACAACAGATAACGGTACTGATAAAGTACAAGTAAACGGTAGTGTAAGTGCAACGGATGGATTGTTTAGTGGTGGTGTAATAGTAGATACTTCTAGTGATTCTCGATTTAGAGCATATCTGAATGGGGTTAATACTTTACAAGCACAAGCGGTAAGTGGAGCAGCTAGGTTTGCAGCAGTTGGTAATAGTACTAATTTAGAACTACATACAAATGGTTCTGCAAGATTAACGATAGATGTAGCAGGAGCAGCTACCTTCACATCTAGTGTAAGTGCAACAGAAGGAACTATACGTAAAGATGTTAGTGGTGGAATTGGTGGAACATTAAATATTTTTAATAGATTTAATGCAAACGCAAGTAATCATTCCGCATTGTTAAATTTTGGTTTAGGAAATGGAGGTGATGATGGTTATAGATTATTAGTTGAAGCGCAATCAAATTACGGAAATGATGCTGATTTAATATTTCAAAATAGTTCAAATGGTACTATAACAGAAGCATTACGTTTAAAATCAAATTTATTAGCTGAATTCGCATCTAGTGTAATTGTAGGTTCAAACTCTTCAACTGAAACAAGATTTTTAGAGATTGGAAAAGGAAGAACTGGTAATGGAACTTCTTTTATTGATTTAATTAGCGATGCAACTTATACTGATTATGGTTTAAGAATTATAAGAAATAATGCAGGTTCAAACGCAGAATCTGAAATAATACATAGAGGCACAGGTAATTTTGAAATAAAAGCTAATGACTCGGCTTCAATGTTATTTAAAACAAATAACACAACAGTCTTAACATTAAACTCCGACCAATCAGCCACGTTTAATTCTACTGTAACAGCAACAAACTTTATTCTAAGTTCAGACGAAAGATTAAAAACTAAAATTAAAAAAGTAGACAATAAGCATATTAAAGCTAATTGGAAAACTTTTGAAATAAAGTCTGAAAAGGATCAAAAAAGATATGGAGTTATAGCACAAGAATTAGAAAAAACAAATCCAGAGTTTGTAAGAACAGATAGTAAAGGTTTTAAATCGGTAGCTTACATAGACTTATTAATTGCTAAAATTGCAGAACTAGAAACAAGAATTGTAAAAGGAGAAAAAGATTCTTCCGTTCTTATAAAATTATTAACAACTAAGATTGACTTATTAGAAGCAAGATTAGAAAAAGCAGGAATATAATATGGCAATTCCAAATAGAAATGATTTTACTTTACAAAATGTAATTTATGAATTAGGACTAGCTTCAGATGAAGGATTGAGTCAATGTTTTTCAGATGCAGTATTAGGAGATTTTGATTCTAACTATGAAGTTAATTCATCAGGTAATAAAAACAATTTATTAAACTTTAGAAATTATGGAGCTTCACCTCCTCCTACTTGTACTGGTAGAGTTATAGTTTTTCAAATATGTAATGAAAACTCTGCTATGGATGATAATTTTGATATATTATTAAATAATGTAAAAGTTGGAGAAACAGATCTAAGTTCTAACAGCCAAGTAGGTTCTGTTTTTATAGGTTCTACTAATACATCATTAACGCTATCAGATGCGGAAGCTGATTTTGGATGTCCGATGTCAGGAATGGTAGTATATTATTTTGACCCTGTTATTTTATCTTCGTCTAATGTTATATCAATGGATAATACTCAAAACAATAACAATAGTAATTATGGATCAATAGGAGTTAGAAATTATTTAATTAATGGAAACTCTTTAGAAACTCCTAGAGAATACACTGATTTTACATTTACTGGAAATAGTGGTGGTAATTTTGAATTTACATTTAACTTTACTACTTGTGGTACAGAAATAGGAGTAGGATCATTAACTGCATTTTCTTCTAGTCTTGGATTTTTAAGTTCAAAAAATGATGCGTGTAATTCATCAAATACTAACGAAACCTATTACCATGATGGATCAAGTTCAATACCTGGTACTGGCGATTACGTATATACTAATGCAGGAGCAAGTGCTCCATTAGGATTGGGTTACTATAAATTTTCTGGACCTACAACCTACGAAATAGGTTCAAGTGGTCTAGTAGTGGGTACTAGTTCTTGTTAAACTTAAACAAGTTAAATTTTATATTGATTTAATTAATTAAATTTTTATAAAGTATTAATTAAATAACATTACATATAGCTATAATAAGTATAATTAAAAATATACTATTTACTGTATATTTGTATTAAGAAAAAAAGAAATGAATTCAATTACGTTATTTTTTAAATCAATGACACTAGGCAAGTATTTATTACTGCTTATAAGTCCTTTACTTGTAATCATATTAAGCATGAAGCCTCTTTTATTTGCTTTAATAATAATAATTTTTATAGATTTGTTAACTGGAATTAGGAAATCACACTACTTATCGAAAATTAAATTTAAACCTTGGAAAAAAGAGTTTTGGAAAGTTATAAAATCAAGTGAACTAAGAAAGAGTTGGAAAAAAACAACAGAATACTTTATTGGTATAATTGTTTTTATAGTTCTACAGATGTTAGTTTTTAAAGGACTATCAGTAGAAGCTTTTGGAATTGATTACTCTTTAGCTGAATTAGCCGTTGTAGTAGCTTGTGTTGTTGAAGTGTACAGTATATACGAAAACATGGAGGCGGTTAGCGGAAACAATCTATTTAAGAGGGTTTTAAATTTACTTCCAACAAAAATTAAAGATATATTTAAAAGTAAATAAAACATTAAAAAATGTCAAAATTAAAATACTTAATAATCCATTGCACAGCAACTCCAGAAGGGAGAGAAGTTACAAAACAAGATATCGAGCAGTGGCATTTAGTTGAACGTGGTTGGTCTAAAGTAGGTTACAGAGATCTTTTACACATAGATGGTTCTTTAGAGAATTTAATCGATTACAACCAAGACGATCAAATAGATAACTGGGAGATTTCAAATGGGGCAAGAGGTTTTAATGGCCAATCAGCTCACGTAGTATACGTGGGAGGAACTGAAAAAGATGACCTTACAAAATCTAAAGATACTAGAACTTATGGTCAACACAAAGGTTTAGAAACTTACGTAAAGTTTATGATTCTAAGACATCCTCACATCAAAGTAATAGGACACAACGAAGTGTCTGAAAAAGATTGCCCTAGTTTCAATGTAGGTGAATGGTTAAGATCAATGTGTGTTGAAGAAAATAATATTGGTTTATAAGTAGTATTTATTAAGTGTTTAGCTATAATACCTATTGGCATTAAGAGGCTAATTTTCTTACTTTTGTTAGAGGAGAATTAAAAACATTTAACATGGGAGAATTAAATTTAGGAGATTTAGAAGATTTCAACGAAAGCTCACTTCAATTATTTGATGAAGAAACAGGAGTTCAAGGAAATAAAGAAAAAGAAGGGGAAGTCAAACCAGGATCTACGGATACAAATAATGACGATAAAAAAAATACTGACGGTGATGATACTTCAAAAGAAGATCAAGAGAGCGTAGCTGATCAGGATAAAGATAAAAATCAAGTTCAGGCGGGTGAAACCTCTAAAGATGGCGACGGCAGTGATTCTTCCTCTCCAAAACTGAATGAGACTGAACAGCTTTATTCTAACTTAGCTGCCGAGTTCAAAGCCAAGGGTGTTTTACCTGAGCTTGATATTACAAAAATTAAATCCTTAGAAGATATTGAGGAGGCAATTAAAAAACAAGTTGAATCTGGATTAACAGATAGACAAAAATATCTTGAAGAAGCACAAAAAAGCGGAGCATCCGTAACAGATGTATCTGAAAAGATGAATACTATTGAGAAACTTAAAGAGGTTTCTCCTGAGTATATTCAAGACGAAACAAATGGAGACTTTAGAAGTACAGCCATTACGCAAGATTTTATGCAAAAAGGATACACTGAAGAAAGAGCTAGAGAAATGGCTCAAAGAAGTGTAGATAACGGAACAGACATCGAAGATGCTCAATTTGCGTTAAAAGCTTTAATTGAAGCAGAAGAAACTTCTTTGCAAGGTCTTATGACTGATGCAAAAGGAAAGGAGGATAAAAGCTTATCAGACATTAAGTCTTACATAGCGACCACTCCAGAAGTAGTACCTGGTGTTACTTTAACTGATTCTCAAAAAGATGAGTTATATAGCCAGATTACTTCAGACTTAGGTAATAAAGAAAATGCATTTATGCAGGCTCAAAAAGCTGACCCAGTTGGATCACGTATCAAACTAGAAGCTTTATTTTATCTAACGAAGGGTCTTACTGATTTTAACGTGTTTGGAAACAAGCAAGAGAGTAAGATTAGTACTGATTTAGAAAATTTAATAAGAGGTGCTAAATTTACAAGTGAAGGTTCTGTTGAGACAAATACCGAAGACAGTCAATCTAACTTTAAATTATCAGATCTTAAGGATTTTGAAATAGAGTAATAAACAACTTTTTAACAGAGGTGCACCAAAAAAATAGCGTGTACGTAAAACAATTAAATTATGCAATTAGGCAAGTTTCAGGTAACTGACGCAAAAGCTTTTGCTGGAACGATTAATCCTGAGAACACTTTAGGTGCTATATGGAAAACATCTCCAACAAAAATTAACGAAGCTATGATCAAGTTGTTAGCAATCAATAGAGGTAAATCTCTAGAGAACATGCTAGCTAAGTTTGAAACAAAGCAGGTTGAAAACGATAATGAGTTCTATTGGGAGCTTATCGGTAGTTCACGTAGAAACATTCCTTTAGTGGAAGCTTCTTTTAAAGGTGCTACTGTAACAGATTCAGACACTGGCGTTGGATCAGGTGGTCAAGAATTCGAATTAACATTTGATGAGCAGTGGTTCTTCAAAGGTGAGTTAATCGTAGGTGAAAAAAATGAAGTATATCCAATTAGATTACTAGACGATGGATATCCATCAGGATCGCAATGGGTACACACTGCAGAGATTGCAGGATCAGACAGAACAGGTATTCCTGGTTCAGAGTTAATCGCTGGAAAAAGATTTACTGAGGAGTTTGCTCCAGTAGGTAAAGGTCTTTCTAGAGAAGTTGGTGGTATTCGTAGAGTAACTCCAGTTTCTATGAGAGGTGAGTTGACTACTATTCGTATCGACCATAAACTTCCAGGAGACGCTACAAACAAGAAAGTTGTAATGGGTATTCCTGTTATTGACAAGTCTGGTAACAAGAAAGTGTTTGGTGCATTAGCATTATACGAAGACTGGTTAGTAGAGCAAGAATTTTCTTTATACAAGAATAAATTCTTAATGTATGGTAAAACAAACAGAACTTCTGATGGACAGTACCATAACAAAGATGTTTCAGGACGTAGCATCAAAATTGGATCTGGTATTCGAGAGCAAATGGAACAGTCTAATACTTACTTCTATAACGAATTCTCAATTGAATTGTTAGAAGAAATCCTTTTTGGATTATCAGAAGGAAAGTTAGGATTTGACCAACGTACCTTTATTCTTCGTACAGGAGAAAGAGGAGCTGCTGCATTCCACAAGGCTGTATTAGCTACAACTTCAGGATGGTCAAACAACGTAGGAACTCCAGGAACTAATCCATCAACTGTTAAAACAACAACTTCTCCATTGCATGCTAACGCAATGAGTGCAGGTTTCCAATTTGTAGAGTATATGGCTCCAAATGGTGTAACAGTGAAATTAGAAGTAGATGATTTCTATGACGATAAGATACGTAACACAATTAAGATCCCTGGATCTAGTGGAGTTGCTGAATCTTACAGATTTGATATATTTTACATGGGTACTACAGAAAATCCAAATATCCAAAAAGTAACTGTAAAAGGTGCTGAGGAAATTAGAGGTTACCAATGGGGATTCAGAAATCCTTTCACAGGAGCAGTAAACAATGGTAATATGGGAACTCTTGAAGATTCCGGAACAATAACTAAATGGTGTCAGTTAGGCGTTGTTTGTTATGATGCTTCTAGAACAGCAAGTATTATTCCTTATGTATTAGCATAAGAGTAACTATTACCCTCGTTTGTTCGACGAGGGTAATTTTTAAAAGCAATACATATATATTTATATATTTGCTTTAAACAAGTTGGTAGATCTTTACAAACTATCACACATAGAGAAGGAAGAATTTTAAATAAGATAACAATATGGCGACAGCTAAGAAAAAAGTAGAAAAAGAAGAGTTAGTAGCAACAGTAGTAAGAGAAAAAGAAGTTCGTACAGACTTTCTAGAAAATAAGATTGTATCAGTAAAGTATATTCTTAAAGAAGGAAACGGTATTAAGGATCCTAAGCATGTTGCTCACGGAGGCTTATTAAATGGAGCTGAGATTGCAATTCCTGCGCCAACAATGGACAATGGAAAAATGAAGAATCTTCTTACTGATAGAGAAAAAAATGGATTAGAAAGCTTACTAGATGGAGTTAATTTATCGATATATGGTAGCTTTTGGAAAGAAAGAGATAAAGACGGAAAAAGAGGTGTAGCATACGAAATGGGAATTTTACCAATATTTTTAGGTAAAGATGAACTAAGATTAGATATATCAGATCCATACGACTTTATTAAACTTAAATTATTACAAGCTTGTCCAATTGTAGCAAACAGTTTAGATGAGATTAATCACAGGGCTACAAATAGATTTGTACTTACATCTGCTTCAGAGCAAATGGCTAAAGAAATAGATAAAGTAGGTAATAAAGTTCAAGCATATAAATTATATGTTAAGTATGAAGAAAGCAAGCAAATCTTAAGATATACTTTAAGAAATCTTGGTAGAACAACTAATAGAAGTCATAAGTTAGATTTTCTACAATCTGAATTACACAAAGAGCTTGAAAAAAATCCAAGTTTACTTGTATCTATAATGGGAGACGAGTACTTAAAATCTAAAGTCTTATTAGAGTCTTGCTACGAATACGGAGCAATAGTTAAAAAAGACAAGAAGTTTTATACTTTAGATAATGAACCAGTATCGGATGGGGACGCACCTTATTTAGATGTAGCTAGTAGATATTTATCTAGCAATTTAGGTCAAGAAATGAGGTTAGCTTTAGAAGCAAAATTAAAACACTTAGAAGAATAATATGACTGCATCAGAATTTAAAGAAGGATTCAATTTAAGATACAACAATGCACTTGAGGGTGCTCCTGGATTGGATACTTATGAGATAAGTTCTTATTTGACTATCGGCCAAGAGCAATTAGTTAAAACAAGCTATGATGCAGACAAAGATCCAACTTCTTCATTTGAACTAAAAGAGAAATCTAGAAGAATATTAAATGAATTAGTTAAAGATGAAAAGATAACTCTACCAGTGGCCTCAACAAGAGGCTTGGTAGACGAATCTAAATTTTACGAGTTGAGCGAAAGCCCAATGTATATTGTCTTGGAAACGGCAACTATCAATGGGAAAGTAGTGAAGGTAATTCCGGTTACGCATGACGAGTTTATTTTAGACTATCCGAATCCATTTAGAAAGCCTAATGGTAAAAAAGTTTGGAGAATGGATGTTTCAAAAGAAAACTCTAAAACAACTGTAGAATTAATTTCGTCAGTAAATATTACTAGATACAACGTGAGATATCTTACCTTTCCTTCTCCAATAATTATTGGAAGTTTATTGACATCTCCGGATGTTTTGGGAATGGGTTTAACTATTAACGGACAAACTGCTGTAGCTACTTCAGTATTAAGTGAATTAGCTCACACAGACATTGTAAACATTGCGGTAGAAAATGCAGTGTTAGATTACAGAGAAAGCTCTTTGAAAGCAAGAGTTGAAATGGATTCAAGAGTATAAATAAAAATATGTTAGGATTAATGATACAAATCCTTTACATTTGTAATAGTATCAAAAACTTTTATTAATTAAAAACAAATTATTATTATGGGATTAGCTGGTCAAAACCAAGTTAGACACATGTATGTAGGTCAAGCTGACGCTTCAAGTGTAACATCAATGAGCTCTTTAGAGTCTGGTGCTACTAATGATTTAATCATCTTAAGTAAAGACGGTACTGCTGTTGCAGCGGGAAAAGCCTTCAAATTATTTCAAAAGGATGCACTAGGAAACGTTATCTCTAGTGATACCATCAAACCAGATAATGTAACAGACGTAAGATCGGTTGCTTACACAGCAGCTGTAAACAAGAAAGTAACAATCTCTGCATTAACTGTAGACGTTAACTCTCTTTATACTGTAAATATTGAAATTAGCCAATTTGGTTCTTTATCTCAAGAAGATACTTACTTAAAGCAGGGGTATTACAAAGCCGTAACAGGTAATGATGCAGAAGCTGTTGTAGACGGACTTATTGCTTCTTTAAATAGAAACTTTTCCCGTGAACAAGGAGCTAATGCTACTTCAAACCCAGCGTTTACTTTTGCTAAAACAGGAAGTGGATCAGGTGCAGCTTTAGTTGTAACTGGAAAAACTCAAGGCTCAGGCTTTGACGGAGACAAGAATATTAAAGTTTATGATGATTTTGCTATTGACGTTTCTTGTACTACTTACCCTACGGTAACTATTACTGACAAAGCTAGTAAAGGAGTTGGTACTGGATATCAAGTTGTTGAAATGGAATATTTCTTACTTGGTGAAAGAGGAGATACTCATAGACTTAATGCTTACCCTCATAACATTGTGGGTCCAGATTTAGTTTCTGTCGCTAGTGGTACTTATGATATTGTAGAAATATCTTATTATGACGAAGGTAGAGATGAAGCTAAAAAGTCTAAGAAAACTGTAACAGTTGCAATGCCAACAGCAGCTGCGCCAAACGCAGATGTGAATTCAGTTGTAGCAGACTTAAATACTATTTTAGGAGCTGGTAGTGTAGATACTATTAAGGCATCGTAATATAAAACGATAATTATCTTAAAAAATCTAAAAGGGACTGGAATTTAATTTTCCCAGTCCCTTTTTTTATTTAATAACAATAAAACAAAACTATGTCAATTACAGTAAATAAATTCATGGTGTCTAACGATCTTTCTACTATTTCATTAGATGTAGATGTAACTTCCGGACAAACTATAACTCAAATCTTGTTGTGGGATCAAGACTCTTATAAAGACCCATCTAAATCTGTAGACTTGTCTTCTCTTTTATCTGGATCGACAAACTCAGAAGTATTCGATATAACTGCTGCAAATGCAAAAGTAGCTAATTTTAAAGGAATATACTTATTACAAATAACCACAAGCGAGCCTGAAGCTATTATAGTAGCTACACTTAACTTAACTCAATATTATATAGTACAAGCTAAGTTAATTGCAAATATTGATTTATCGTGTCTTAATTGTAATAGTAATTTTCAAAACTCATTGTTGTTTGACATGTATTTGGAAGCTACAAAACAGTCTTTAGTTCTTGGAAGATTTCAAGATGCTATTGATAACTTAAAAAAATTAATCATAACAATAGATACATCTACTTGTGACGATTGTAACGATATTGAAGCCGTAGTATCTACTGCAGGAAATATTGTTTCGATAGGTGTAATAGATTGCTTACTAACTACTACAACATAATGACTGAAAAAGACGGAAGAATATTCATAACATCTGTAGGAAAAGCTTCTAAGCATTTGGAGTACTATGGAAAAGCAAACTTAGAAGGATTATCCTTGTTAAGGTTGATATATAAGTACTCTTGTTACTCAACAACTTACTCTACATTGCAGAGGTTAAACTCTATGGTTACAACTTTACAGCTTACAGATCCTTTTATATGTATTGAAAAACAAGCTCTACCATCATTTATAAGTGATTTTGAACCTATAGGAATTGTTGAGATTAAAACTTCTGGTGTTGTTTTGCCAAACGTTGCTCCAACTATTTCTTCTTTTTCTATATCTTTAGGCGATGCTGCTAATAACTATAACTTTAGCAATTTAACATCACTATCTAGTTATAGCGATCCCGAAGGAACTAATCAAAGTAGTTTTGTTGTAAAATCACTACCTTCTACAGGAACGCTGTTTTACAACGGCTCTGAAGTTCAGCTAAACTCTTTGCTATTAAATCCTGAACTTTTAGTTTATACTAGAGAAGGTACTGTCGGGTATAGCACTTCTTTTACAATAAGTGCATACGACAACGATTTACAAGTTCCACTGGAATCTAATATTGCTACAATAAGTGTTGAAGTAGTTCAAATAGCTGTAGAAAACGAACCAGCAACTGTTGGAGATACTAAGCTTTATGGAAACAATAGAGTTACGACTGTATTTAGCTCAGCAGATTTTACAACAAAAGCTATTGCACCATACTCTGATCCAGAAGGAGATGCTTTAGATGCTATTAAAATTCTTGATATATCTTCTATCAATAATGGAACTTACTATTATTTTGGAGCTATAGCAATTATTGGTCAAGTTATCACTAAATCTGAATTAGATTCAGGTGCTTTTTATCACGAGTCAGCAGATTCTAACGCAATAACTACAGACACAATATCTGTAGCTGTTAGAGATACAGGATCAATGGAATGGGTAGAATAATTTAAAAATAAAAAAAAATGTTTATAACTATAACAAACAAGGGTCTTCCTAACGGAAGGCCTACCTCTACAGGTTCAAATGAAATAAGTAACATAGCTTATTCTGGTAATCATGTATTTACTTTAGCTGATTTTACTACTGGAACTAGTCCTGCTTATTCGGACCCTGAAGATGATCCTTTAAAATACATAAAAGCAACATCTATTTTAGTGGGAAATGGAACTTTAAAACTAAATAACACAGAAGTAACTCTTGGTCAAATAATTTTCTCAGGAGAGATTTCTTCAGGTAATTTAATTTATTTATCTGAAAGCATTGTAGAAACCTCTTATGTAGATGTTTTTTCTTTTGACGTTGCTGATACAGGTTCAAATTCATTAAGTGGATTAAATACAGGTCAAATGAGATTAAGTGTTTTAGAGAAAGCTAATGAAGCTCCTTCTCAAGTTGGTGATGGAGCCGTATTAACTGAGTATGCAACAACAAGAACTTTTCTTAGTGTTGATTTTACAACAGGAACAAGCCCTCAATATGCGGACCCAGAAGGAGATGCCGCAGATAAATTAAAGATATTAACACTACCAGCAGAAGGAACATTAATATTTAACGGCTCTAACGTAGTTACAAATCAAATTATATCTTTTGATGAAATAGATGCAGGTTATTTTTCTTATGTTCCAGATTCAACAATAACAACTATCCAGTCACTTAGCTTTGATTTTTCTATAGCTGATGCTGGGTCAGGAATATTCGTACAATAATGGGAACAATGTCAATACACGTCGAAGAAGAATTATCTCAACCTACTGTAACAGGAAAAATTGGAGGAATGAGGCTTACTAATACAAATTGCCAAAGTACATTTACGGTTGGAGTAAAGACTACTTCGTCTGTTGTTGTTACTTGGTTTGGTGAATTAGCTTTATTTGTTGTTGAAGGATCAGGTGGAGATAGCGTAAGTAATGGAGAAACAATAGATGAATTAACTGAATATAACTTAAGTATAGACGGGTACAGATCTTATAACGATTATCAAAACAATAATGACCGTACTGTAACTTTCTTTATTCATGATAATTTTGGTAATTTAATACATAGTAAGTCTTTTAACAGGAGATGCTCAAGCAATTATTGTTAATGTTTCAATAGTATATGATGCTAAAATTTGACTTATCGTTATTTATTTTATATATTTGCCAACGAGTCTATATTAATTAAACAGTTTTACATGAGAGATTTAGAATTAGTAAAAGATTTTCTTAGAAATAAAAAAAGTTATTTGAATGAAGGTAACCCAAAAATTCAAATGTTTTTATCAAGAAAACACAACGGGCGTCAAATTAGTTTTAAAATAATTACAGAGGCGAGAAAACAATTAAGAGAAGAATTATCAACATCAATACAAGGAGAGGTAGAAATAAAAAAAGACATGAAAGTGTCTCCAGAGTTTATAGAAAAATTTAATAAACTTGCAGAACAACTAGGAGTACAGCCAATAAAGGCGATCAAAGAAATTAAAAAATCTTCTGAGCCTACTCTAAAAAGAAAGGAAGCTTTAAAAACATTTAAAACTCCATCAATAAAGGATCAAGCTGGAATGCATCTATTATTAGGATGCAACCATGTTCCTTTTCACAACAAGCAACTACATAAGGGTATCTTAAACCTTATTAAAGATCACAATAAAAAGATTAAAGGATTTCACCTTATGGGTGATTTTATAGATTTAAACCCATTATCAAGCCACGACAAGGGTAGATTTACTGCAATTCCAGGGTTAACACTAAATGATGAGTACCGGATTGGAAATAAATTACTTCTTGAGTTTGATAAAGCATTACCTGCAGATGTTTGGAAAACATATCTGTACGGAAACCATGAAGACAGACATAACAGGTGGATGTCAGTAATGGATAACGCAAAAACACCTCTAGTATCTCCGGAAGACGGATTAAAACTATGGCAAAGAGGATACAATGTAAAGACTAATTGGAACAGAGATTTTATCACACTTGGTAATGACTTTGATATTTTTCACGGTGTTTACTTTAGTATTCATAACGCAAAAGCTCACTTAGATAAATTAAGAAGAAGCTGTGCATATGTTCATACACATAGAATACAGAACTACAGAGAAGGAGAGATGGCAGCGTTTAACATTGGTGCATGTGCTGATTTTACTACTAAAGCATTTAACTATGCTTCTAGACCAATGAAACAACAATGGGCTAATGGTTTTGCAATAAACATGATCGACGAATTAGGTAGGTCAAACATAACTCAAATAAGCGTAACTCCTGATGGACACTTCTTTTTTGGAGGTAAAAAATATTAATCATGACTAAAAGAGAAATTATATATCAAGCTTTAGAGAAGCTAAACATACAAAGTGATGATTCACGAATTAACGAAGAATTACTTAGTTCTTTTATAGATACAAAAAGAAGTATGCTGTTTAAGCAACAGTACTCTAAAAGTGCTTGGAAAATACCAGCAAGCAGTAAACAAGAATTATGTCTAACACTCTCTTTAGTTGACAAAGTGAGTGGTTATTCTTGTGCTGGAAAAATTCTTTCAACAGTTTCAATTCCATCATCAATTAAAGTTAAAGGAAAAGAAGGACCTTTACTTGTTAGAAAAGAAGATGGAAGTGCAATATCTTTAAGTGTAGTTGCAATTGAAAGAATTCCTTACTTATTTGAAAATAAATATTTAAAAAACATAACTTATTGCGCAGTAGATTCTGAAGGAAAATTAATTATAATTTCTAACAACGATGAGCATAAGTTCTTAAAAAAAATTAGAATAGTAGATGTATTTGAAAATCCAGGAAAAGCATTACCATATAAATGTGGATATGATAGCTCAATTGATGAGTGGGATGTTGAATATCCTTGTGAATCAGCAATGACAGATACTATTGTAGATCTAATTGTTAGAGAGCTAACCAGAACTTTAAATATTCCTGTAGACGATAAAAACGATTCAACAGATGACAGAAGATAAAAGAATACATAGAATAAAAGCAGACTTTGGTAACTCAGACTATTATAAACATTTTATAAAAGAAACTGATTGCACTCATATTTCTAGAGCTAAATACGGAGTTGTATTAAGAGAATTTAACAACCATGTAAGAGAAAGAATATCTACAAAAGGAGCTGAATACTTTATGCCTTTAAGAACTGGTAAAATTGAATTAAGAAAAATTAAAACTGAAGTTAAACTAGATGAGGAAGGAAAGGTGATAAATAATCTGCCTGTAAACTGGAAAGCAACAAGAGAGCTTTGGGCTGAAAGTGATTTTGCAAAGGAAAAGAAAACTAAAATAAGATATACTAACGAGCACACCGATGGTCATACTTTTAGAATATTTTACAGAACATCTAAAGCTAATTTTAAAAACAAGAGTATATACAAAATGAAATTTAATAGAACACTTAAGAGGGATCTTTCTAAATCTATTTTTGCAGGACGTATAGACGCATTTATAAAATAATAGTCTAGTAAAAAAAATGCTTCGGCTTAGGGAAATATGCATGCTGCAGCTTGGTAACAAGAGAAACCCTTTAAAAAAGTATATTCATGTGGAAGCATAACCACAAGACTATTTTAAAAACAAATAAAAACAAAATGGCAAGATTTAGAAAAAGACCAATAGAAGTAGAAGCTATACAGTTTGATGGAGATAATTACAAAGAATGTGAAGCATTTATTGGTAAAAAAAATATTGACAATAAACTAAAATATCCTAACATAATAACAAGCGAAGGGACAATGAAAGTAAGTGTAAATGACTTTATAATTAAAGAACCATTTGATAAAGAAAGAAGCTGCTACCCTTGTAAACCAGAAGTATTTAAAGAAACTTATCAAAAAATATAATTATGGCAAGCACAGGAAATTTAGTAAGTATTAAAATGATAGCTGACAGGCTTTTAAGAAACCCTTTAATGAAGGATCTTAATTACGAATTTATTGTAGACAATGCTATTCAAGTTTTAAGAATACTTGACGCTCCGTCTTTGTATGTAAATCGTAGAGAAGTTTTAAATGTATCAAATTACAGAGCGTTAAAACCAATAGATATTATAAAGGTTGAAGGAATAGCTAGAACCGACGGAGGTAGAGGGCCAGTTCCTTTACAGACAAGTGAAGATATTTCTCAAGAATTTTTTGGATCCGGATCAAGCGCTCCATCTAGAAGTGATAACACTTATTCTTTAAATAGCAAGTATGTTAGTTTAAACTTTGAAAAAGGTACGATTGAATTAATCTACAAAGCTATTGCAGTAGACGAGGAGTGCTATCCTTTAATATTAGACAACGAAACATTGCTTAGATGTGTCGAAAGCTATATAAAATGGAAGTGGTTTGACATATTGAACGACATGGAGCTTGTATCTGACAGGAAATTAGATAAAGCTGAAACAGATTACTGTTTTAACGTTGCTCAAGCAGATGCAAATATAAAGCTTCCTAGTTTAGATGAAATGGAAACTTTGACAAACACAATTGTTCAATTAATACCAAGTGCAACTGAATTTTCAAAAAGATTTGAATTCTTAGGTAACCAGGAACACTTAAAAATACACTAATGATAAAACAACATGTATCAAGTCCGACTGGAATGTCAAAAGATTTGTCTAGCGATAAGCAAGGTAAAAAATACTTTAACGCAAAAAACATAAGAATTCTTTCTACCGACCAAAAGAGTACATTCGCTGTTACTAATGAGGTTGGAAATGAGTTAGTTTTTGCTATTCCTACGCCTTCTATTAACATATCAGCAACAAGTATAGAATATACTGTTTCAAGTGTTATTAAATCGCTTGTGTACGAAACTACTTCAACTACAATTCCCAGATGTCCTATAGAGAAATCTTATTACGGAAAAACATCAGGTACTCAAGAAATTATAGGAACAAAAGATCTTAGGGACTCAGCCTTAATTATATCAACAGACGGTAATGGCTTTGATTGTTTTTGGGAACTTACTAATTTAAACGACAGTAATTTTGATTTAGAATTACTTTACATTGCTGACTTGTCTTTATCAAAAGAGAACTTAGTACAAATACTTTATAACTATGAAAATTCAATTATACAAAAAATATATTTCGTCGATGGTATACATCAACTCAGGTATTTTAATATTAGACAAAAAAAATCAAACGGTGACTCTATCGAACTGGTTGATGTAGATCCAAGTGCTATCGATGTTGTAAGTCCTTACTCTTTATCTCAGCCTGTAATTGAGGGCGTTATTGGAGGAGGTTCTCACACTTCTGGTATGATTCAATATTCTTATGGACTTTACATACTTAACGGCTCTCAAACAGCTCCTTCACCTTTATCAGAACTAATTTCCATAGACAAAGGAGATGGGCTTGGAGGAGGAAAAGTAAATGAAGTTCTTGGAAGGTCTGTTAGATTAAATATTCCTACTATTGATAACAAGTTTACTCACATAAAAATATACTCAGTAAAATACACTTCTTATAATCAGGACCCTGAAATAAAAGTTATTGCTGATAAAGAAATAGATAACTTTAACTCATTAAGAATTACAGATGACGGGTTAAAAGGTACTTCTGTTTCTATAGAGTCTTACATATTTTTAGGATCTAACCCAATTGTTCCTAGACACATTGCAACTAAAGACAATAGATTGTTTCCAATAAATATTATAGAACAACCTTTTGATGTAGAATTAGACTGTAGAGCTTTTTCTTTTAACTCTTCATCGGTTTGTAAAGTACTTGACAATGCTTACGTTAATTCTTATGGTCAAATTAGTGGATCTGAATCTATAGTAAGTGGAACAACATTTTCACTAGCCTTAAACAATGATGCAATTAATGCAGATTACGAAACTTACAAATATAAATCAAACGGAAGCACAAAAGGAGCTTCAGGAAAATTTGTAGAAATTGAACTTATTCAGTCACCAGTTTCAAATTACGAAGATAAGAAGTTTTTAAAAGATAGGGAAATATACAGAGTTGGTGTAAAGTTTTACAATAGATTAGGACAAACTTCTGAACCTAAATGGGTTATGGATTTAAAAGCTCCAGAAGGTAATTTAACCGGATCTTACAATCAACTTCGTATGACTTTAACTCCTAATTTTTATACTTGGTTGTCTGATTCAAATAACTTTAAAACTGAAGATGACATTCCCGTTGGATACAAAGTAATTCGAGCTGACAGAACTTTAACAGATCAAACTATATATGCTCAAGGATTTATTAATCCTATGGTTGCTAATTTTGTTTCAACAAATAAATTGACAACATATCAAGAAAGACAAGATGCTGTAGATTCTACAACTTCAGATATTATACCGTCTATGACTAGAATGTTTAGCTCTAACATTCCTTTTATTAAATGCATTGACTATTATGATTTAGCTTCTAAGAGTGAAAGTGATTCAACTGATTCATATGGTAATTCAATAGAAGGTTTTAAATCTGCACCCCCTGAAGATTGGAGAGCTCAAAATTTCCAACATAGTAGACTTATGCAGTTTTTTAGTCCTGATGTATTGTTTAGAGATAATCAAATAGATTCTAGTTTTAAATTAAGAGTATTAGGACTGGTTGAACAAAGTTATTCTGCAAATTGGTCTACAGAGACAAACCCTATAACAGGAGTAGATGACTATGCAATGAAGTTTCTTGATGGAATAACAAACAAAACACCAGGAGTAAATGCTAAAAAAATAACTGGAAATAATCCTGGTTATTTATCTGATATAGGATTTTTTGGACCTACAAATGGAGACAATAGTCATGCAACACATCAAGTTTTTAGAGAGTTTCTTGGAACTTATAGCACAGCTTCACATTTACGTGAATATGATATTTACGGAACACCTGAAATAACTAATACTGGTGCAGATTTTACTTCATACAATAATGATGGTAAACTAAGGTATTCAAACAACCTTAAGACAATGCTTATGGATGACTGGAGAAAAGATGACGATGTTCATAATGATGCAGAAGTTCATATACAAGGTGTAAACACTATTGGAGCTAAATGTATAACTTTTGCTGAAGGACCTGATAGTTCTAGTTTTCCTGTAGAAAACAGAGAAACTATTGAAGATATTCATTCAAACACAGGTATTACAGTAGGAAACGGAGTTCTTATGGCTGAATTTGTAAAAAACTCTAACGAACTATACGTAGGAAGTATGTATGGAGGAATGGGTTATGAGTCTAAAAGAAACTCTAGCTACATAGATGTAGGAAGTTATAACGATATAAATACAAACAACGTTATAATAGAGTCTCCAGGAGATACTTTTATCAATACGTTTACATTTACAAAACTAGTTAAAGATAATACTGAAATTAAATCTACACAATACAATTTAATATCAGAGATTGTTAGTATAAAGGTAGAAACTACTGTTGATTTAAAAAATAGAGACGACTTGTCTTTAAATGAATGGGATAACACAAAACAACCAAAGTATGATGAGTATCAATCTTACAATAATGTATATTCTCAACAGCCTACTTTATCAAAGTCTATAGATTTAGGTTCAAAAATTAAAAAGATTCAAGAATTTGACGGAAGGTTAATGTCTTCAAAAGAAAAAATACCTGGAGAATTTATTGACAGTTGGACAGATTTTTTAGAAAATGAAAAAATGGATCTAGACGGAAAGTATGGACCTATTAATGCGGTTGTAAATATAAAAGATGAAATATACTGTCTTCAAGATACTGGAGTAGCTCACATAGCTATTAATCCTAGAGCACAAGTACAGGCTAATGATGGAATATCACTAGAATTAGGAACTGGAGGAGTGCTACATGATTATAATTACAAAAGTACAACTTCAGGATGTTTAAATAAATGGGGAGTAATAGCTTCAGAACAAGGATTCTATTATGTAGATGTTAATAACAGCGCTATAATGTCTCTTGGTTCAAAAGGAGTTACCAGATTGTCTGATTTAAAAGGGTTTCACTATGATTTATTAAATAGAATAAACACTTCTGAGTTAAGAAAAGACAATCCTTTAAACGGAACAGGTGTATCAGTAGGTTATAACTCTGTTAATTCAGATATTTATTTTTCATTTCACCAGCCAGGCGATAGTTTTACTTTAGGTTTTAATGAAAAGATTGGAGAATTTATTAGTTACTACGATTATGTTCCAAGCTGGTACATAAACAAAGGTAAGGTAATGATAACAACATCTCCTGATAATTCTCAATTATGGGAGCACTTTAAAGGATCACCTAATCATTTTTACGGAGTTCATCATGCTAGTTCAATGACACTGCATATTGCGCCTCCTGGAAATGAAATAATTTTAAATTCAGCTTCTTACAAAATGGAGTTAACAAGCAATCTAACCGGTTTAGAAGTTTTAAATAAAGGACTTACAGGTGTAAGAGTTTATAATGACTATCAGGATTCAGGGATAGTTGACCTTGTTGACAGAAGCAATGTATTCAAAAAGTTTAGAAATTGGAAGATTAATTTTCCTAGAGACAAAAACTCTAGAGATAGAGTACGTAGTGCCTGGGGCTTTGCTGAGTTCGAATTTAAGAACCCAGAAGGTAACAAGCTTATTTTACATGACATATCAATATTTTTCACACAGCATTAACACTGTATGACACTGAATATTGACATTTAATTCATTATTTCATATATTTGTATTATGTTTGAAAATGACAACGATAAAAAGAATAAAAAGAATAAAAAAAAGCCTGGGTTTAACGCTCAGGCTTTCAAGCATGCAATAGGTATGATAGAATCTAGTGGTGGAAAGTTTTTAAACAACACTAATTCTTCCGCCGCAGGTAAGTATCATTTTCTTTTCAACCTAATAAAGGATGATCCGGAAATGAGTGGTATTAGCAAGAGAGAGTTCATAAATAGACCTGAACTTCAGGAGAAAATAATGGATAAAGCTTTAAAAGGTAATCTTCAAGGCTATCCTTACGGGGAAAAGTACGCAAATAAATTAAAAAAAGAATACGGTTCAGATTACGATACTAATCAAGTATCAGCATTGGTACATTTTTTAGGACCAGGAAATACTAGGAGATTTTTAAAAGATCCAGAAGGATTTAAAGTTCCAGGTAAAGGAAACGCAACTGGACAAGAATATTTATCAAACTTTCAGGAACACTTTGATTCTTTTGCTAGAGAAAACGAAGAGGATCCTATTAATGATTTCGACCAGGAAAGAGAATCTTCTTATCCTTCCCCAAGAGAAGATTTAGCTGAATATTCTCAACAACCTATAGACAATACAAGAGTAAGAAGAGCTCCTTCAATGAGAACTGATGGAGATGAAATAAGAGAAACGCCTGAAAATCCTAGCAAGATGATATACGATCTTGATTTAAACGGAACCAACGAAGAATCTAATGATTTTGAAAAAGGAGGTAACCTAAATGATCCTGGTGATATACCTAAAGAAAAAGGAAAAGTATCTGATAAAAATGTAAAAAGCGTAACAGACTATATAGACAACCTTAATGGTAATGAAGATTTAAGTGGTTTAGATGAAAAATCAATATCACATCTTAGAGATTTTGCTAACAGTTCATTAACAGGTGAACATAAGCGTAATAAATCTTCAAAAAAAGAAGGAATTTACACAAAAAATCAAATTGACAGTTTAAATAAAGTTTCACTTAAAAGGATGTTGAGATTAAGCGAACTAAGTGGTAACTCAAAGATAAACATAAAAGATAATAAAGGAAATTCCTACTACAATCCAATTACAAATAATATAAATATAAATAGAAAAGAGCAAATTATTGATGAACTTGCTCATGGGTATAAACAAAAATCAGAAGGTAAAAGTGTAATTAAAGATTTTATTGACTCTTATGTTAAAAAACCCTTTTTTACAAAAAAAGGACAAAGGGAAAACTATGATGATCCTGACCAAATGGAATTTGATACTCATGAAATCGTGCAGCCTATATTAAGAGATTATGCAATGGGATACATTACTGAAGAAGAAATAAAAAAAACTATTAAAAACTATAGAAGTGTATTTAAAGAGTATTTTGATAATATTAAAAATAAAAATAAATTAAAACAAGGTGGTTCTCTAGGGACAGGAACAAGTGCTAAAGATTTAGTAACAATATTTGAAGGAGGTGGAACTCACGCTCAAAATCCTAACGGAGGAATCCCTCAAGGAACAGGAGCTAATGGAAAACCTAATTTAGTAGAAGAAGGAGAAACTAAGTGGAACGACTACATCTTTTCTAACGAAATTTCAATTGACTAATTAAAAGAAATAAACACAACAATCTAAAGAATACAATATGAACATAATGTCTAAGTTTAATTTACCAACATACGTTAAAGGTAAGTCTTTCTCTGAAGCTAGTGCAATAATTGCTAAGAAATTTAAGGATAGAAATAGCCCTGAAGATGTAGCTACTTTAAACGAATTACAAGGTAGACTACAAAAAGCTCAAGAACATGTTAAAGCTGCTCAAGAGTCTAAATCTAAACCACAGCATAAAATGCCAGACGGTTCTATGATGGATGGAGCTTCTCACGGAAAAGAAGGAGCGACAGCTGAAAGTTCTCCCTCGGAGAACGCCGAAGGTGCAGTGCCGTCAGGCGCTGAGCAACTGGCCAATAAATACAAAGGTGGAGGAACTATGGATATGTTAGGAGCTGCAGGCTCTTTGCTTGAAATGGGTAATACTGCATTTGGAGATACAGGTATTGATACTAGTGGAGCAAGTGCCGCACCAGATGTTCCTTCAGTAGCTGGAACTACAGCAATGGGAGCTGTTTCAGGAGCTGCTAAAGGCGCTTCGGTTGCAGGAGTTCCCGGAGCAATAGTTGGAGGTGCTTTTGGAGGAATAACAAGTTTTATGGGTGGTAGTAATGATAAAAAAGATGCACAAACAGCTAGAGTAAACAACTCTTTTGCAGATCACAATGCAGCATCTAATAACTACAAGAAAGGTGGTAAGATGAACAAATACGTTCATGGAGGAGAAATTCATGCAGACCCAATGGTTCCTCCAACAGGTATGAATTTTATGGATGAAAATGATTCATTCATGAATAAATCTAGAAGAGGTCAACCGTTAGCTAATAGAGAGGCTCAAAAAACAATTATGGATCCTAGTTCATTTGGATTAGATAGTGCAAAACCTATTACAGATTTAGCAAAAATGAGTACAGATAATAAATCTTACAATAAAGAAATGAAATCAAAAGCTGTATTACCTCAAGATACTCCTGATGTTAAAGGAAAAATAGGTAGTGGTAAGAATTATGCTGAGCTACTTAGATATGCACCAGCAGCTATGAATGCAGCACAACTTGCAGGATTAAAGAAACCCGGACAAGTTGGATTAGATAGATTGACAAATAAATACAATCCTCAAAGAGTTGACGAAAGAGGCATGCAAAATGCAGCTCAAAATGCAGCTAACATAAACAAGGATGCTATCTTATCTTCTTCAGGAGGATCAGCGAGCTCTGCTAGAGCATCTTTATTAGGTTCTGAGAGAAATGCTTCAAGAAACTTATCGAATGCTTATCAAAAGGCTACTGGAGAGAATAGACAAGACAATAGAAAAGGTCAACAATTTGATGCAAATATTGATAAAACTAACATGGGTCAGTCTAATCAAGAGACTAGTTTAAATTTAGAACAGCAGGCAGCATACAGAACTAATAAAAGTAAGTTACTTTCACAAATAGGTAATGACCTTGGGGGAGTAGGAAAAGAGGAGTTGCTTAAGAAGTATCCTGAAATGATGGGAATGTCTTACAACGAACGAGGAGAACACTTACAATCAATAGCTGATGAAAAAGCAAGAAAAAAACTTGCAAGACTTTTAGAAAAAAAGAATAAGTCTAAAAAAGGCTAAAAAAATAATAAAAAATTAAAATATTTTTAATACATTTACAATATTATGGCAGGAAGAACCTCAAATATTAGCACTTCATCTTTTAAACCTTTAGATATCAATGAGATAATGGCAGTTCCTTTGGCTAAACAAAAAATGGAAGATGACATTCTTAATCAAGCTGATAAATTTGGACAATTAAGTTCAGACGTATTAGATAAAGACTCAGAAAGAGCAACATCTACTATAAATTCTTTTAAAGATAGAGCTTCTTCATTATCTGATGAAGTAATATCAGGAGGCGTTAATAGAAGTCAGTTTAATAAGCTAAGAGGATTAAGAAACGAAACTACTCAGGAAATGGGTTCTGATGGATTTGTAGGAAATGCTATGGCCAACAAGAAAAAAGTAGGGCAATATGTAAATGCTTTAGCAACTAAAAAAGAAAGACAAGGCGGTTATTCATCGGCAGATGCTCAAAAATGGGCCCAAGCACAAGTTTCTAATTTTGAAGGAACTCAAAATGAAGATGGTTCATTTAATTCTTTTTCAGGTGCAGAGCTATCTGATAAGTTTGATGAAGACAAGCTAATAGACGAAGCTATCAAGAGGGTTGCAGGACAAGTATCTAAGAGAGCTATAGGTATAATTGAGACTGGAGGACTTCCTGCTTTTTACGAAGCAGTTAGAACAAAAGAAATTAAAGGTAAAGACTATAACACTGTAATGGCTTCTATTAAAAACTCTTCAGAAACAAACCCTGATTTAATAAATCACTTAAAACAGCAGTCTTTTTTTGACGGAGAAGAAGGTAATCCATTAGATTTTGGTAGTTTTAAGGATGTTGAAGGAAAAGACAGGAATGGTAATCCAACTTCATCTTATCAGTATGTTCCAGGAGAGTCTAGATATGCTAAAAAAATGGCTGGATTTGGATTTATGGGAGCTACAAAGACTACTAAATTAACAGATAAGCTTTTACAAGATGCCGTTAAGAAAAAAATGTGGAATAACGGTTATGATGAAAAAAAGATGGCTAAGCTTTATGCATTCCGTAAAGGAGAATATTTAAACATAAAAGCAAATAATTTAGATGAAATTCAAAAATTAAACGACGATTACGGCATGGGTCTTCAAACACTTGAGTCTGACTTAAAAGCAAAAAAAGCAGAGTTAGTTGAAGCAGGAATGTCGCAAGAAGAAATAAATTCAGATAAAGGATATATAAAATTAAAAAATGATTATACTAATTCAAAAGTAGGTTACGATAATACTAATTCATATTTAACTCAGCTAAATGAAGAGGCACTAAAAAATTTAAGTAAAAATGATAAAGCAATAGTTAAGGCTGATCTTCTTTTGCAAGAATACAATGAAGACGCAGTTAAGCTTGTTGAAGAAAAGTACAATGTAAAAAGCGGAACAGGAGAAGGTGAGCTTGGTTTTGGTTGGGAAAAATACAAAAACGACACAAGTAAAAAAGGTGTAGAAAGATACAATAAAATTATTCAAAATGAAGCAAAAAGAATGCTTGCTTCTAGACATGGAGTTAGGGGTGCGGATAATCCTACTTATGATTTTGATATAGGAGTGCAAAGAACTGATGAAGCAAGGAAGGAAGCAATTCAAAATAATTTAGATGCTGACAACAAGGCGGCTCCATACACTGTTATTCAAGCTCCTTCTTCAAGTAAGTACTCTGGATCTAAATACGCTACTTACTCTGATATGAATGTTGAAAATATGAATCCTAGTAATGTTGCAATTGCTGGTAGAAAAGATCAAACATTAGCTGATGTTATGGAAACTAAAGAGTTTACAGATATAATGGGAGAAGAAGGAGGATTTGAAGTACTAAAATCTTTTACAAATGATGGATACACTCAAGAAGGCGCTTTATACAATCAACTTGTTATAAGAATGAAATCAGATCCGTCAAAATCTTTTACTGTTCAGATTGACGCAAGTGGAGACAAAACAATAATGAAAGATCTTTATGAAGATTTATATTCTTCTTCAGACGGTGATCAATCACTTAAGGGAGAAATAGGTCTTGCTAATTTAATGTATATGCCTGCTATTAAGCAAGCTTTCTTTAGGTCTAGTAGTAGCGGACAATTAGAAGTTCAACTTCCTGACGGAACAAAAACAGATCAAGTAACTTTTTCTAAAAATGAAGACGGAACATACAGCGGAACTCTTTTTGGTCAACAAATGGAGTTTGACGGAAATTCAGATTTAAAAAGTGAGCAAGAATTTGCAGTAGCTTTGAAGAGAGAAGTTGAAGAATTTATGGAAGCATTGGAAAACTCAAAAAAATAAAAATAAAAATACATGGATATTCCAAATAAATACGACAATATAGTTAAGAATCAATCTTTAAAAGAAACTAAAACTATAGACTTAGATGTTGAAGATAAAGAATCAGCAGCTGTAGTTCCTGAAGATAACACAGATCCAGTAACTCCTGAGAAAAAAGAAGGATCTAAATGGGATAGTGTTATAAAAAAACAAAAAGAAGGAAATCTTAATATTTATAAATCTAAAGGTAGAAGAATAGAAGACAAAGCTATAAATATTGATTTAGAAGATTATAGAGATACATTAGGTCCTGATATATTTATACCTGAAGGATCTGATAGAGGTGTTCTTGATCAACAAAGATCTGATAAACAAGGATTTTTTGAACAAGCTGGTAATTTTTTAGCCCAAGGAGTTGTAGGCGAAGCTTTTGGTGGAAGTATTGAAGGATTAGGATACGTTATGGATTTAGGATCTGTAATTGATATCATGAAAGGAGATGAAAAAGAATGGGGAAACTTTATAACTGAATTCGGACAAGGAATTCGTGAAGGAACTCAAAAAAACTTTGCAATACATCAAGATCCTAGCGCTGAAGGATTTGGAAAAATGGCTGACTCAGGTTGGTGGTTTGGTAACGGTGTATCAGCATTTTCTACAATATCTATGCTTGCGCCAACAATGGGTGCAATGAAAGCACTATCTTTAATAGGTAAAGGAATTGGAGCCAGTAAAGGACTTAGAACTTTAAGAAAAGCTAAAGGTATGGCTGAACAAATGGGTACTAAAAGTCAATGGATGACTAATGGTATTTCTCAAGCGGTTCTTTCTAGAAATATTGAAAACTCCATGGAAGCTCATGGTACTTTTAAAAGCATGAAAGCTAAAAAGTTGTCTGAAATAGATAACAAGACTGGAGAAAAATACACAGAAGAAGAAGCTACAAGAATAGCTAGTAATGCTGCTTCTATGAACTGGAAAAAAGGATGGGCAATGTTACTTCAAGATATACCTCAGTACTTAGCTATAGGTAAAGTTTTTAATCCTATTTCAAAGAAAATGGTAAGTGTAAGTGAAAACGCTGCAAAACAAGGTTTGAAATCAGCATGGAAACCTTGGCAAAGAAAAACTGCGGCAATTGCATCAACATTTTTTGGAGAAGGAGCAGAAGAGTCTTATCAGTATTTAATATCGGAACAAGCTAAGCTTAAATCTGACTTGGATGTTGGATATATAACTCAAGAAAAGTACGATAAAAAAATGTCAGAAGCTATGGGTAGTGAGGAAATGCTTACTTCTGCTTTTTTTGGAGGACTTGGTGGTAATTTATTTCAAGCTGTCGGTGGTGGGCTAAACAATGCTTTACAATCTAAAGATAGAAAAGAATATGAAAAGAACTTGGGTGATTCATACGCTGACCACTTAACAAACAAGTCTAAGCAAGTTTCTTTAATGTTTCAACATCTTAACAATTCTGACGAAAAAGGTTCTAAAGTGTTACGAGATCAGATCATAAACGAATCAATGATGAATCTTGCAACTGAAGCTTTAGAGAATGACAAGTTTGACCAATTCTATGAAACTATAGGATTAGTTTCTGAAATGTCTGAAGAAGATCTTAAGAGCTTTGAAGAGCAAACAGGCGATGAATTTAGCCCTGAATTAGCAGCTCAATCAGCTCCGGAATTACAAAATAAAGCAATAGAAATAAGAGATATTTATTTAAAAAATAGAGATAATTATTCTCCAGCTACTTCATCTAGATTATCTAGGTTGGAAATGGAGAACAAAGAACTATACAGTAGGCGTGATAAGAATTCAGCAGATGTTCAAAAAATAAGAAATAATGCAAGAGTTAACTTCAAGGAAAAAGCATCTGAATCTTTATATAAGAAATTAGAATTAAGAGAGAAAGGCCAGGTATTACGTAGAAGAAAAGAAGGCTTAAAAGAAAGATTAAGAGAAGAAAAAGAAAACGGATCTAAGCAAAGAAAAGGATTTATACAAGAAGCTATAGATAGAAACGAAAGACTTTTTAAAATTTACGAGCTAGCAACTAGAAAACAAACTAAAGAAAATAAAGAGTCAAATTTAGAAGAAGAAGGAAAAGAAGAAAGAAAGTTAAAAAAAGAAAACGATATTGCTTTAGAAAAATCTTATAACAAGTTGTATAAAAACGATTTGTTAGCTGCGCTTGAGCAAGAACATGTAGCTGAAGAAAGCATTGCTATTAATGTTGAGGACATGGCTTTTCAAAAGTCTGAAGAAGGTATTAGACTGCAGAGTCAAGAAACTTTAAAACGTCAAATAAAAGATTATGAAGAAATAGTTGACAAAGAAAAAGCTGTTATTTCTTTAGAGTCGGTTAAAAAAACTCTTGAAAAAGAAATAGAATACCTTTCTGATGTTGAAAAGAAAGAAATGAAAGATAGTGTTGATGCTAAAATTAAAGAGTTAAAGACACGAATAGGTGAGGATGCTTCTAGAGAAAAAGAAGCAGTAATTAGAGCTGAAAAAGAGAAAAAAGCTTTAGATGAAAATAACGATGAAACAGTTGCTAGTAATCAAACTAGTACTGAAATAGATAATGTCATCGAAGATGAAAATGCAAATGAAGATCCTATTATAACTAAACAACAGATTGATGCTTCTGAAAAATTAGACGACAAAGAGATTGGTAGAGGAGACTATATGTCTATTTTAGACAAGATATCAAGAACAGTTAATGGAGTAAAAACAAACCTTATAGCAGCTTATGATGAATATATATCAAGTGCCGAAAGCAGAGTTGGTCAAGAATTTAGATACACAACAATAGAGATTGATCAAAATCTTGGTAAAGCACAAAATGATGCTATAAGTGCTTTTAAAAAGCTTAAAAAAGGAGATAAAATTCCTCAAAGTATTATAGACAACTTGCCGATTAAAACTACTCATACTGAGCACAGTAAAGTATTTAGCTATCTACCAACTAAGCCTAATCCAAATGATTCTTTAGAGAAAATAAACAATTATAAAAGAGGTTATGGATCTCAAAGAGAAATAATTATAACTAAATTACTAGAAGGAGAAGATGTTACCGCAACAGTAGGTCTTCATAGTGGTGGAGAATTACAAATGGATTCAGACACTGAAGAAAGAACTACTCCTGAGAATTCTTTACTAGACTTAAGACAAATAGGTGGAAAAATATCTAACATTAAATTATTAGCAACTAATAGAGGTGGTTTCTTAATGGATACTTTTAAAGAACCAGATAAAGAATTAGGAAACAGAGCTATAGTTCTTGATGGAAGTAGTTCTGGAAATAAAATGTCTTATAGAGGTGGTATGTTTTTAAAAGTTAAAAAAGCAAATGGAAAACCTTTTGCATTAAGACTTAATTTAAAAAGAAACACCGAAGCACAAGCTGATATTTTAGCTAAACTTTTACTTGAAGTTCAATCTAAAGCTAAAGAATCTAGAGTTGGAAAAGAATTAGAAGAAGGCCAATCGGATGAAGATTTTAAAGGATTAACACCTACTACTGGTATACCTTTATCTGAATTAGATCAAGAACTTCAAGATGCTGTACGTGAAAACATGGGTCCAGAAATAGAGATGCTAGATAAAGGATATAAAGATCCATTATTAAGTGATCTTATTGATTCATTCATATATGTAGACGCAAGAACAGAGAATAAAACTTCTGAAATATTTTTTACTCCACAAGGTGACTTAATATTTAACAACACTACTAAAGAGGAAAAAGAAAGAACTGAAGACTTTTCTTACGACAAATTAGTTTATTTTTTACTTAATAACAAAAGAAGACAATTTAATCTTGACAGATGGAATACAAATAACGATTATAAGAAATATGTATTAGACAACAAGCTTATAAGTACTGATGCTACAACTGATGGTTCTTTATTCACCAACACAAGAAGAAGAGCAGATAGAGGAGATATGGTAGGAAGAAGTGTTCAATTATACATGAACCCTGTAACAGCTGAGTCTAAAAAAACAACAAAGAATTTAAGTGTGGATGATGAAGGAGTAGTAACTACTACTCTTGATCTTAGTTCATATAAAAAATCTAAGAAAGAAGATCCTAAAGTAGAAACTCCTGTTATTAAAGATAGTCTTAGTGAAGCTCAAGAAGATTCTCTTAAGAAAATGAAAGAGTTGTATCCTGAAATTAAAGTAGGTTTTACTCAAGACGGTAAATCATTTGAAGTTGGTGATAATAAAGTTATCATGAACCAGGAAGAAATGAATTCATTAAACTATAGATTAAAATCTGTAAGTATACTGTCTTCAGATAAAGCTAAGCAAGTTTTTGCTAAAGGAAAAAAGAACGGTTGGGATTTAAACAAGATTCTTACAGAGCTTCAAGTGCCTAAAGAACAAAAGCAAATTATATTAGATAAAAATAATATTGTATTGAATTATGGCAGAGAAGGAAAACTCTCTGATATTAATATTAGAGAAGAGATAGTTGCAGCTTTATTATCTGATAATAGTTTTGCTGTTGAGGTTAATACTGCTAAAGAAAGTAAAAGACAGCCTTTTACAAAAGTAAAAAAAGAAAACAGTAAGTATGTTATTTATAATATAGCAGGTGATTTAATCTCAGAACATTCTACAGAAGGTGAGGCTTTAAAAGAAGTAGATAATTTAGAATTTTTAAATACTCAACACTACTCTAACCTAACAGTTCCAGGTGGTACTAATTACACAGAGAATGAGCTTTCCACACCGTTAATTGTACCTAATATTAAAGGTCATGGTGAATTTAGCACTGATAATGGTATAGGATGGTTTAGAAGTGATGATGCGTCTTTTGGGAACCAAACATCTAAAACTTCTACTGGAAGTTTAACAAATGAAGTTGAAAGTCAATCTGACAGTAACTCATTTAAATTAGGTAATGATTTTTATGAAACTATTCAAGAATTTGATGAAGAGTACTCATTTAAAGAGTTTTTAAAAAATGGGGTCGAAATAACTCAAGAAGAGTTCATAAGCGCATCTAAAAAAGCTAGTGAGAATTTTAATAAAAAATCTGTAAAAACCCGTAGAATACTAGAAGTACAATCTGATTTATTTCAAAAAGGTAGAGATAAAAAATCTTTAGCTTTACAGGAAGTTGCTGATGTAGATTTTGGAGAAAATCCTCCAAAAGAGATTTTAACTAAAGTAGAAGAAAACAATTTCCTACAAATACTAAATAAAAAAGGTAATTGGGTTAATTTCTTTGTGCAATCTATTGTACAAGACAGTGTTAAAAAAGGATATGAAAAAGTATTATTTCCTACAGGTGAAACTGCTGCTAAAGTAGAGGGGCTTGAGAGCATGGCTAATGAAATTGAAAGATTAAATAATGATGATAAATATCACATAACTCTTAAAAAAGATAAATCTATTTCAGGAATAATTAATTCTTTTAAAACTAAAGAAGAAGCTATAAGAGATGTAAAAAAACAAAATTTAGATGTAGGTGAAGAGATGTATTCATTTATGGAGCTTAATGTTAATGAAAAAGAAATTAACAACTTTAAAACTCAAGGTTTAGACAAACTTAAACCTATAGAAGGATTTTACACTAATAAAGTAGCTAATATACTTAAAAAGAATTATAAAGTAAATGAAATAACTGATGAACATGGAAACACTTGGAATGAAATAGATTTATCTCAAGAAAAAGCAAAACAAGAAGTATTACTTCAAAAAGATAAAAAAGGAAACATAAAGGGTCAAGCAAATATTGATGCTATGACTGTTTTGTTTGATAAATCTAAAATGTCAGATGATACTGTATATCACGAGTACGCACACCACTATGTAGCTTGGAATAGAGAGTCTCCTTTAGTGAAGGAGGCTGTTAAGAAATGGGGCTCTGAGGAGGCTTTAGTGCAAGCCATTGGTGAACAATCTTTAGAACAAAAAGGTGAAGCTTGGACATGGTTTAAGAAGTTTATAGCTTGGTTAAAGAATGATATAAATAAACTAAGTAAATTAGATGCTCAAAAATTAAAGAATATACTTACTGATGCTTTTTTAAAAAGAGAAGATTTAGCTGCTTTAAATAAGACAAAAGATAATACTGTTAAGAAAGAAACTATAAATGTGTATTGGGGTCAAGCTGAATCTAAAAGTTCTACAAAAATATTATCCAACTTAGCTCCTAGAAAATTTACATGGGAAAATAGAAGTTACGGAAGTGTTGAGCATGCTTACCAGTCTAACAAATCAGGAAGTTTTGATAAAACAACTTATGACAAATATATCAAAGCAGGTGGATCAGGAACTAAAATAAGAGGAAAAGGAACTGTAGCTCAAATGAAGGCTGCTGATAGTTTAGGATTAATGAAAAAACTTGTTGTATCAAGCTTTAAGCAAAACTCTGAATCTAAAGCTGCTAAAAAATTAATGGAGTATAAAAACTTTACACACAATACTAATCAGTTAATTGATCAAGCTTTTTTAGAAGGACTAGTTTTAGCTCAAAAAGCTTTAGAACCTAAATCAACAGAAAAAAACATTCAATTTGATGAAGAAACAATAGTTGGTGATACCGATATTAGTTCAGCGGGAAATAATGACGTATATTCACAGCCTAAAGGACAATCTGTTAGAGAAACTCATTTAGTATCTTCAGAAGAAAAAGAAGAAAAGACTGAGCCTAAAAAAGAGCTAGAAAGAGAACTAACTGAAGAAGAAGAAGATGCACTTTTAGATGCTAAAATGTCTAACAATGAAATAAAAATGGGTTCTGATATAAGCGCTAAAGCTACTAAAGAAGTTGATAAATTAAACGAGGGAGAACCTGAAATTAAATGTGTTTCTTCAAAAAAATAATAACATGACAAATTGTACAATACATAATAAAACTAATGGTAAGCCAGCTAAACTTTACGCAAAACTATTAGAGATATTTAAGACAACAAAAGAAGCAGATCTTTATTATTCAAAATTAATAGGCTCTGATTTTAAAGACAAATTTGGAGACTGGGAGAAAAAGTACAATGCGGAGCCTGGAGAAGATGTTCCTAAAACTGGGAAAACTCTAGATAATGGTGAGCCTGAGTTATTTAATATACCTGGTACAACTCAATATTATTTTGAACTACTAGATGAAACTCGTTTTTTAGTAAACAAAAAAGGTCTTAGAGGTTCTTTTTCTCCTATTGAAATTAAAGAAATATCAAAATACTTTTTATTTGACTTTGTTGAACAAGGTGGTATTGATTCTTTTAATAAAATTAAAACTAAGAAAGGAGAATCTAAGTTAATGAAAGTTATAGAGAAATCTATACAAAGCTACAAAGATCAAACAATAGAAAAATATCCTGAAGGAAGTCTTGAAAGAAGAGGTCTTACTAGAAGAATAAATAAAGTTGAACTATTTAAAGAAGACTTTAAAAATGAATTAATAGTAAATCTAGACGCTCTTGGAAGAAAGTATTTAGAAAATATTGTTGATGATGAAGGAAATGTGGTTGGGGAAGTAGCAGAAGAAGATAAAGATGGTGGATTAAATATAGCCGAATCTATGACTGTTAATGCTAAGTCAACTGCAACTATTAATACTAAAATACTTTTATCTCAATTATTATCTAGAAAGTTAAATGAAGATACGGGTAAAAAAGAAGTTGTAAGATCTAAATTTTTAGGAACAATTGTATTTGAAGATTTTAGTGAAGTATGGGAAGTGCTACAACCATTATTAGCTGATAAAGTTTCGGAAGAAAGGAATGAAGGAATTACCTCTACTTATTCAAAGATGAAAACGGTTGTAAACTCATTAGTAGATGATCAACCTTGGGCTCAAGATTTATTAAACAAGCTTGATGCAATGTACAACGAGGAAGATGGTGGAATAGAAAATGTAGCTGAATTTGTACAAGCTTTTAACAAAACTAAATTAAATTACTATGTAACTGAATTTGACAAAGAAAATTCATCTTACACTGTTTACAATGCTACTTCAACAAATAGTAGAGAATCTCAAATATTAGATAGATGGGGAATTAGATTTCAAAACCTTTTTCTAGAAGATGGTAAAAAAGCTAGAATTAACAAAGATGGATTTAGAGAGATTTCAAAAATAAAAGAAGAATCTGATGCAGCATTTATTGAACTTAAAGACTTACTTCAGCTTGCAGGAGGGGATCAAAAGTTAATTAACGACGCTTACAATGACGCTGCTAAAAGTTTGTTTAAGTCTATTAGAAAATTAGGAATATTTGATTTAAAAACTTCAGATATTAATAAATTAATTTTACTAAATGGTGGAAACGATAAGCAATTAAGTACTGTAACAAAATTATTTGAATCAATAGAATACTTGATAGATGGAAGTATTTTAACTTCTGACGGAAAGGGAAAACCAAAAAATTTCAATGGAGACGGGTTAAATGGAATAAATCCGTTTAGAGATCAGCCGAGCATTAAAAAGTTAGCTCAAGCAGTAGCTTTAAGAGAGCTAGATATATCTGAATCAAATATACTTACAAGTGATGGTAAAATGTTTTTCGCTTACTCTAATCCTACTTACGTATCAAATAAAATAAATGAATGGAAAGAGGATCCTAGTAAATTAGAAGAGCTTGCTTTGTTGCCAATAAATGCAAACTCTAGATGGATTAAATACTTGACAGCTTCTGAAATAACAGATAACAAAGATGAAAAAGAAGCTTTGTCAACAAAAAGACTTGACGCATTACAATATGGGTTAGCAAATTCTTTTACTTCCAAAGGAAAAAATGACGGTGTAGATAATAAATCTATAACTCTTAATGATCAGATAAATGACAATTTATCAAAAATGTTAAAAGGTAAGTTTAAAGGAGGAAAATCAATGTTTCCTACTATTATTGCCGCAGACAAAGCAAGAAGAATAGAGTTATCAGGTTTTGAATTTGTAGACAGTAGAATTAACAACAGAGGTAAAGATGGAAAAGCTATTATACCTCAAAGAACAGTTGATATTTTTATAGACTATTTTTCAGACGAATACAATAGAATGATACAGGTTGCCAGAGATATGGATAATTTACCTAATGATCAAAAAGTAGAGCATTATCACTTAGGTGCAGAGAATGGCTTAAAATCTCAATTGTTTCCAGGATTGAATCCAGGTACAGTTTCAGCAACTGTAGGTAATTTATTATACGACAAAAAAGGAAAACCTCTTTTATACAAAAACACTGAAGGATTATCTCAAACTCAAAGAGATGGAATATCTGAAATCGTTAGACAATCACTTTTAGATAGATTACAAGAAACAAAAAGTAAGTTAGATGAAATGCTAGCTAATAGTAAAGTTGAAAGAAAACTAATTGACAAATATTCTACTCAAGGAGGAACTTATGCAATGGCCGGAGACTACTTAGTAAATGGTTTGGTTGCTAGTATTGAATATACTAAAATGTTTACAGGAGATCCTGCTTACTTTAAAAATAATGCAGATTTTATGAAAAGAGTTCCTGCAACTTACAGTGATGGACTACAATTAGCATTAGAAAGCAGAGACGACATGAGATTTAACTTAGCTGTTGTTCAAAATGTTGAAGTTGCATCTCAATATGTAGACGAAATAAAAAGATCATTAAAAGATAAATCAATTGCAGAAGCATATGAAGAAGTAAACACTACTGATGCTCAGGGCTGGATAACTCCACGTAGATGGAGATTTCTTAAGAAAAGACTTGGGCAATGGACTATTAAACATGATAGTGCTTTTAAAAAGATGCAAACTGGACAAGAACTAGAAAATGACGAATTAAAACTTGCAGCGCAGCCTCTTAAAGGAGTTTATTTTGATATAAATAAAGGTGTTCCAACTTATTTAAAGTATTCACAGGCAGTACTAATACCATCAATGGTTCAAAGTACTCCTATGAAAAGACTGTTAGATAAAATGCAAGGCCCAACAAGTATTGACTCTAAAGGAAGAGTTAAATATGAAGTTTCAGAAGCAGATGAAGTTCACGAAGTTGTAACATCTGATGGAATAAAGGTAGGAGGTATTGCACCTACGAAGATTAATGATGGAGAATCTACTCAATTGGCAGATGAATTTGAATTGAATTCAAACGAAATGTCTAATAAAGGATGGAAACTTCAACAAGATCTTCCTGTTAAAACAATGCACGAAACAAATATAGGAACTCAAATTCAAAAAAATATTCTTGAAGGTTTTGATAAAACTGCAGAATATCAAGTTTTTGGGGAAGAAGATAAAATTACAGGAGCATTATTACTACAAAAAATTCATGACTCTCTTTCAGACTTAGTAAATATTGGGGCGTCAGAGGTAAAAGAAAAGTTAGGAATAAATGCTAATGATCAAATTACTGATAAAGACTCTTTGTATAGAGTAATAATAGCTGAATTTCAAGAAAGAGGTGGTAACGAAAATATTATAACTGCTTTAGAGAAAAGAACTCCTTTTGATTCTATTCCTCAAATTAGAGGAAGAATCGATAGTATATTAATGTCAGTATTTAATAGAGCTACAACTAAGATTGCTACTGAAGGAGGTAGCTTTATACAGGTTTCTCCATTTGGATTTGAATCAATTGAAAAAAAATACAAAGCACCAATAGTTGAAGTAGTTAAAAGATATTCAACAAAAGATTTAATAAATAATCCTGAAAAAATATATGTATTTGGTGACAATACAGATAGAAAAGGGACTGGAGGTCAAGCACAAATAAGACCATTAGAAAATGCATTTGGAATAGCAACTAAAGTTCATCCTACAAATAATGCAAATGCATTTATGTCAGATGATAATTTAGAGGAAAATAAAAAAGTTATTACTAGTGATATTAAAAAATTAATATCAAGCAATAAAGAATTAGTATTTCCTGAAGACGGCTTTGGAACCGGATTAGCTGATCTTAAAAATAAAGCTCCTAAAACTTATGAATTTTTAAGTAAAATCTTAATGGATTCTTTTGGGTTTAATAATGAAAACGGTAGTTTAAGTGAAGTTAAAGTTAAAGAATCAAAAAAATCTAGCATTAAAATTGTATCTGAAAGATATAACGGAAAAGGATTACTTCCTCCAAGAGCAGGTGAAAATGGTCAAACTCTTCCAGGTCAAGTTATGATTCCTCATACTTTGGCAATAAAGATACTTAGAGAGTCTGGAAAAGATATAGACAGCATGACTTCTGATGATTGGTTAAAACTATTTAGGGACCCTAAAGTAAGAGAATTAGTTGGATATAGAATACCTAATCAAGGTATGGCATCTAATGACACTCTTGAGATAGTAGGTATATTACCTGCATCAATGGGTGATAGTATAATAGGTTACGATGGAATACCATCTAAAACGGGATCAGATTTTGATATTGACAAAATGTACATAATGGGACCAAACCTTATGTATAATAAAAAAGAAGGAACATTCGAGATACTAAATGATGAGAACAAAAAGTTCTACAAAGGAAAAAAGAATGTTAATAAATTAATTGCTCAAAACAAAGTAGTTAGTCTTTATACAGATGTACTTCAAAGCCCTCTTACTTATGACAACATGATGACATCTATTGATGGCGGTGCTCTTCAGGATGATATTGCTGGAAATAAAAAGAAAGGAATTAAGGGTCTGTTTCCGGAAGCTGTTTACGAAAATTTAGAATTATTTTCACCATTAACTCAATTAAAAACTAAAATGAACTACATGTCTGGAACTACAGGTGTAGGTCTTACGGCAAATCAATTAGTTGACAACGTAGCTAATCAAACTCTTAATATTTCAATAAAAGCTGATTTAGGACTAGGTAATAGATTCAAAGAAGATGGTAAAACAGTTACTTTTATGGATAGAAAGGTAGAGGGTAAAAGTATAACTCAAGTCTTGTCACAATACTTAAACGCATATGTTGATATAGCTAAAGATGCTTATGTAACAAGAGGTAATCATAATGGATTTACAGCAAACGTTACGTTTATGTTAATTAGAGCAGGTGTACCAATGAAAACTGTAAACAGATACATTGGTCAGCCAATTTTAGCTGAGCTTATTGAACTTAAAAATAGAGAAAAAAGTATTACTGGAAATCGTTTAAAAATTACAAATAAAGACGGATCTGAATCTAGTGCTACTCCTTATGAGTTCTTAAGAGAGAAGTACAATATTAAAGAAAATGAAAAATCTAGACTAAAGCTTGACACTTTAACTAATAAAGATTTTGAAGACAGAATAGAAGGAAAAGAAAATTTACTTTTAGATTCAATTGTGTTAAATTCATTTGAATTTCATGAATCTGCAGCTACAAAATGGACTGACGGAGTATTAGCTGCTAAAACTGACGCAAAAGGTGCAGGAGGATCTCCAGTAGCAATGAAAGTTGCTATAAATAAAATACAAAAAGTTAAAGACGTTGGGTTTATTAAAAACTATGAAAGTAAATTTGCAGGAACATCTTTAGGAACTTTTAGAGAACAAGCACTTTATTTTCCAGAGAGAGTATTGGAAAATAGTAAAATTGTATTGTCAGGAACAACAGGAGCTAAAAGTGCTATGACTGTAGTTTCTCAAGCTTTAAGTAAAGAAGCATACATTGTTAGTGAAAAGCTAGGTAAAGCAGTAGAGAAAGGAATGTATTCATACATGATGTCTAGCTCTAGTATGATGAAAGATAACAAAGATAATTTTAAGTATTTATTTGAAGAGCTTCCTAATAAAATTATAGAGCTTCAAGAAACTACTGATAATTTTTTATTAAAAGAATTACAAATTGAATTAAGAGGTGGTTATAATTTTATAGGTATAAATTCAAATGATAAGCCTCAATTATATCAAAACAATATTTACAGAGCTTGGATGAATCTTTATGAAAATGAAGAAACAAAAAAACTTGCTACGGATTTAGTTAAATACTCTTATTCTCAATCAGGTTTTAATGCAAATTTAAACCAGTTTTTTACACATATTCCTCATGAAATATTAAATGATGAAGGTCTTAATTTTGAAATGAACTCATTTTACGATAAAATAGACTTAATACATCAAGATGGTGAATTTTTAGATCAATTTGCTAGACATGAATCTGGAAATATTGATGTTATAAAAAGAATAAGTGTTGGAGACATGTTTAAAGGTAGCAATAATCAATTAGCTTTCGTGGCCAAACCTTCTTTTAAAGAAAAGTTTCAGTCATACAGAGGAGGAAAAGCTTACACGAATTACCCAGATTTTATATCTTCATCTGTAGCACTAGATTCATCAGGAAAAAGTATTTACGGTCTTTTTAAGTTAGAAAAAATGGTAATGTTCGAAGGATATACAGTACCTTTGTATAAAAGAACCTATAAATTAGGATATACTGCAGGTAAAAATAAGGTTTTTGAGTATTCTTACGAAAAAAAAGTTAAACAATCTGTAGTTTCTCAAAATAGAAATGAATTTAATAAAACATTTTCTAACAATATAAATAAACATGCAGCAACATTAGGTGAAGACCTATTGGGTGAAAATTCAAATGATAGTTCTGAAGATCCTACTAAAGTTGAATCTTCTCAATTAGCTTTAAATTTAGATGAGAACACTAAGCAAGAAAATAAAAGTATCGATACTGGAGAAGAACAAAGTGTTGATGAAGAAGCTAATGTTGTATCTTTAAGCGATAAAGTTTATAAAAAATACGAAATAACAAAAAATGGTTGTAAAGACTAAAAAAAACAATAACAATGAGTTGTACTTACACATATAAAGGAGAAGAATATACTGAATTAGAACTTAAGAAGGAATTACTTAAGAATCCTGATTTTGTAAGCGAATACATGCCTCAAGAAGAAAGGTATAATGAAGATTACGTTAAGGAAGACTTAAGCATGTTCAAAAGAAAGATTGGACATTTTCAAGCAAAGATGGATGTAAAAGTTATAATGGACGACAATACTGATAGCTCGAAAGTTCTTGGTAAAAATGATCCCAGAACTATAGAAGCAGGTAAGCCTGTAATTCTAATTAATCCTAAGCAAGTTTTTAAAACTACCGCAATACACGAATTTGGTCATGTTTTCATCGACTCCTTCCCCAAAGGTATTGACAATCCTAGATTACAACGAGCTTTAAAAATGCTTCAAGGTACAGCTCTAGAAACTGAAGTTAAAGAAATGTATCCTGAATTAAACGATGAAATGTTTGCAAAAGAACTTATTGTAACTGCCATTGGTAGAAAAGGTTCTGACATATGGGATAACACCGACAGCAGAAGCGCATGGAGCTCTATAAAGGACTGGATGATTAATTATCTTAAAAGAACATTTGGATTCAACACAGGCGATGAAATAGAGTCTTTATCTAAAGAATTACTTGATGACAAAATAAGTAAGTTTAATTTAACTGAAAATCTATCAAGTAGTGATCAATTACTAAAAGAAAAGGAAACTGTAGAAGAAAAAGATGATCTTAAAAAGACTATAAAAACATTAAACTCTATTTACGAACAAACATTATCTAGAGTTCGTGTTATTTACACAGAGTACGAACCAGACACTCCTCAAACTAGAGAAAGAGAGCAGGAAAATAGAAAAGAAACTAAAACTAGGTTTGAATCTATTTCAGAGCTTAGAGACGCAATGACTGAGCACGATAAAGCTGATAGAAAACTTGGTATTGCAAAGTACATTCAATGGGTTCGTGAAGAAGTAAACAAGGTAAACTCAACAATTGATAAAAGAGAGAAGTCAGAGAGAGGTTTCACAAGGGATAAAATACAATCTACTTTTGAATGGAATCAAGGATTTGATATGATTGAAGATATTCAAGGACTAGTTATTGGATTAAGCAAAGATGGAGAAATAACTCAAGAAGATAGAAAATATTTTGAAAGAAAACTTAGTAAAATACAAGAGAAAAGAAGTATAGTTGAATCTAAATTACTAGAAGCTTCTCGTGAAGAGTATGCTCAATTTATAGCTGATAATGATGTCAGAACTAGAGCTAAATTTGAAAGAGACTATGAAAAGACTTATGATGATTTAGGCTTATCTTCTTCAGGTCAAAGCAAGGACTCTTACGTAAAAGAAAAACTACAAGAAAATAGTCAAAAAATATGGGATGAATCATATAAAATTGCATACGCAGAGGCTCGTGAGTCAGCTACTGATATTCATAGCATCTCTGCTAAGTGGTGGTCTGAAAAGAATTCAAAATCCAAAGAAGTTCAAATATTTTCTACAGTAACTGATGAAATTGAAAAAAACATTGCTGACCATAATTTTTCCGTAGCAACTAGTTTCGATAATGATAACAAAACCTTTAAAACAGAAGTAAGTAATGAGGCTAATCAAGCTAAGAAGTATGAAAAAATGTATACTACTTCTAAGTCAGGTCAATCTTATTACACTACTGCATATCTTCCTGAATTTCTTGAAGAAAAAAATGAACTTTTTAAAGCTGCAGCAGATAGAGATATTGCTGATGAAAAATACTCTGAAGTAAATGTTACTGGTAAAAAACTAGAATACACTATAGACGGAGTTACTAAGCTTTTAAAAATTCAAGGCGGACAAAGATATAATGTAGAAACTAATTCAGAAGGAAAATCTATTACTATTTCATATAACATTGGGGGAGAAAGAATAGACGTTCCAACCACAGTAGCTATAGCTAGAAGTGAGTATGATTATTGGATAGAGAAAAATACAAAAAAAGGAATTTCTAAAGGAGTGTCAAAGAATATTCCTATAGATATATGGAAGAATGAAAATTACAAAGAATTAAATGATAAGCAAAAAATACACTTAAAGTTTTTAACAGATAGTGTAAGAAAAGGAGATGCTTTTACAAAAGGAAAAGACTCTGTTATCTCAAAAAGTTATGGTCAAACATGGATGAGACTTCCGGGAATACTTAAGACTGACTTACAGAGAATATATGAAGGTAATTACGCAGATTCTTTGAAACATAAATTCTCTGAATTAACAGAAGTACAAAAAGATGATTTTGAAACTCAAGAAAATAACAACACAACTCAAGAGTCTTTCAAAAGAGTTTTTGCAGATATATCCAACAAAGAGAAAATGAGAATACCAATTGCTTTTAGAAAAAGATTAGAAGCAACGGATCAAAGTTTTGACCTTCATACAATTACTTTGATGAACTTAATGTCTGCAAAAAATTATCAAAAGAAGAAAGAACTAGAATCCACTGCTTTAATTGTGTTAGAAGTAATGAACAATAGAAATGTTCCTGATACAGTTGGATTAAAAGCTATGAAGAAAATCAACGCAGTAGATAAAGACAAAGAAGTTCCTTTATTTAAAAGTAAAAAAGATATAAATGACGTAAAGCAATTTCGTAGTGTTTTAGAAAATAGATATTATGAAATAAAAAATAAAGACGCCGGCACAGTTAAAATTTTAGGCAAAGATGCAAGTGTAAATCAATTAGCTAAATCTTGGTTAAAGTATTCAGGGTTTACTGCTTTAGTATTTAACTGGACAAACAGTTGGGTAAATGTAAGTATGGGTAAAGTAAACAACTTAATAGAAGCTGTTGGTTCTGAACATTTTACTGTTAAAGACATGGCAAAAGCGGAAGGAACTTATTGGAAAGACATTAAAGGAATGGCAGATGATTGGGGTTCAAACGTAGATAAGTCTAGAACAAATATGTTTATGAACGTATTTAATGTTATGGGTGATAAAAATTATCTAGGAAACAAGTTTGAAGAAAACACAAGATTAAAAGCTTGGACCAAGATAAGTACACTTCGTCCAATAGCAAAAGCTGGAGAACACATGGTTCAAGCTCAAGTAATGTATGCAATAATGCATAACATTAAAGTAATGAATAAAAAAGGTGATTACATAGATATCGACGGAAACAAAGTATCTACCAAAAAAGAAGCCGCTTCTCTTGACAGTATGATAGAATTTGTTCCAACTGTCAATAAAGGAGTAATAATGAAGTTAAGTGAAAAAGTTGATTCAACAACATTTACTAGAACAGGAGATGCAAGTCAAATATTGTTAGAGACTAAAAACCTAATTTCAGATAAAGTTCACGAACTACACGGTAACTACAATGCTGATTTACAATCTGCAAATCAAAGAGAATTCTGGGGTAAAATGGCTTTATTTTTACGTAAATGGGTTGAAGAAGGATACTTTAGAAGATGGAGAGGTACTGGAACTATATTTAAAAAACAAGAACTACTAACTGATACTGATAGATTCTTTTCTAACGATGCTAAGACATATAGAGAAGGATATTACGTAACTGCAACAAGATTCTTGACAAAAGTATTAGCTCCTGCAATTACTCAACTTAATATTTCTATAATAAGTAAAGGCCATGGTAATTTAATGCCACATGAAAAAGCTAATCTTAAGAAGTTAATGATGGAGTTAATGATGATATCAGGAACACTTCTTGCTTACTTAGCCTTAGATGAAGATGAAGATGAAATTGCGTATAAGTATTTTTTCAGAAGACAATTAGCTGAATTATCATTTTTTATAGCGCCTCCTGAAGCAATGAAAGTTGTTTCAACTCCTACAGCTTCTGTAGGTACTTTAAGGAGTTTATTTAAAGTTATAACACAATCTGTTAATCCTTATGAAACTTATAAGCAGGGACCTCACAAAGGAAGAGGAAAACTAAAAGTAGCTGTTTTAAAAACGCTTCCAATTAGTGCTAGAATGCTTAGTGATCCTAAAAGTTCAATGGATTTTCTTAATAACTCTGCAGGTGTAAATTAATAAAAAAAAATTGCCAACGGTAAAAAAAAATTGCCAACTGCAAATAAAAACAAAAGCCCTGGAAATACTTGTTATCTCCAGGGTTCTTGCATAATAATAACCATTAATCTAAATCACAAAATTAATTTCTTTATACTTTATCCTTCATTTTTAAATAAAGTCTTTCGTACTCTCTGTCAATAGCTGCTGTGTACTCAATGACATCTTGTGCTTCTTTTTGGTTATATTTTATATTATTTAACTTTCTATATGATTTTCCTTTTTTAACAAACAGCATTACAATAAGAGCATTATACCCTTGAGCTGATGGAAAAACAGTTAATCCATGCTTGTTACAAAAGCTCATTGCTTTTGTATTTTTTGTTAAAAATCTCTTTACATTGTCTTTTTTTAGTAGAACTGCTTCTATTCTTATTTGTTTTGGATTTTTCTTCATTTTCACATTCTTTAATTACTTCTTGAAGTGTCATTTGTTTTACCATTTTTATGTTTTTAATATTATTTATTAAAACCTTATCTTTAAGCTATTTATTCTACTAAAAATTCTAGAAACTTGTCTTCCATTATAAGTATTCTTCATAATAGTTTCAGCTTGACTATCAGTTGCAATATTAAGTGATTCTAAACTTACTGTAAAGTATTTTTTTTTACTTCTAAGATAGTGTGACAAACCAATTCCATTTAAATGATCTGAATTAACTACAAGTCCTTCAACTTCTACAAATCCAGTAAAAATTGATTTACGCTTAATGTATAATAAATCAAAATCAGCAAAAAAAACATCTATTAATTTAGGTTTTGAAAAAAAATAATTACATATCACTCCTCCAGCATTTTGCGCTTTCATTGATGCTGAATTATTTTTGTACTTTTTTAAGTTCCAAAGTTTATTTATTATTTCTTTTTTAATTGTGCAAAGAGAACCTATTTCAGGTGGCTTAGCTTGTTTTCTTTTAAACATTTGTGATTATATTTTATTAATTATTAAAAAGAGGGCTGTTACACCCTCTTGTTTTTGTACATGATTTTAAGAAAAATCATCACTTACTACTTTGAGTTTTCTTATATTGTTACTAAAAGTTTCTTTAATCATATCTGGAGAAGTAGAAGACAAGTGTCCGTCAGGATCTAGTATTTCTTTAATTCTTGATATGTTTTTAGCTTTATTTTTAGTTAAGTTCTCAATTATAGCATTCTTGTGTTCGTCTGAGAATTCTTTATACAATCCTTTAACAAACTTTTTTTTACCCTTAGACATTTCTTCAGTAAGCCTAAATCTATAAATAGTGTAATTATTATAGTCTTCATGCTTAACAAATAGTCCGTGAGCCATTAATTTACCTTCAAATTTAAGGAATTTAGGATTACTACTCCATTTATATAATATACAAAATTCATCATCATCATCATTAAATGACAGATAGCTATTAGCTAATCCGTTTTCTAAATCAAAATTAAATCGTTCCGTTAATAAAGGGAGCATGTATGTCATGCTTTTATTTGGTACAATTTCTATTTTGAATTCATCTTTCATATACCTAAAATGGATTTAGTATTCATTTCAACTATTCCTTTGTTTTTTACTTCATCTATACTGTAATCACTTGTATTATTTTTACTATAATAGTAGTCATTTAGTAAGTCATAAACACCTTTGTAATTATATCCGTATCTATCTGTAAAACCATTAAGAGATGCTTTATGCATGTCTTCAGACACAATAAATTTTAAAGGTCTATTAGGATTTAATTTAGATATGTATACAAATTCAAAAGGTTTAACATCGTATCCATCAAGATCAAAATCATTAGAGACAATTGTTTTTAAAGCTTCTCTGTATAGTGCTCCTTGAATATAATATCTATGTGAAGTAAAAAGCATTGGAAAATCTTTACATGGAGATTCACCAGTTTTTAAATCTACAGGAAAAATTAATTTAGCCTTATGGTTTACTACAACACAATCAAGCATTCCTTTTACTCTGAATCCATTTACAACAACGTCAAACTTATATTGATAAATAATTTCAACTTCAGGTACTTTTTTTGCAAAATACTTTTTAGTGTATTTATGGCTAATTAAAGTAGCTGCAGTATGAGCTGCGTGTTTCCACATTTCAGGTTTAATTAAAATTTTACCTCTAGAAGAAATCTTGTCTTCAAAATATTTATCACCTGCTGAGCATACTGTTTTAAATAGTTTCTCATCATTATAAGCTTTGTAAATATCTAAATATGTAGCTGCTTTTTTTATTTCATCTGGATAATTACCAAGGTTTTTACTAATTTTTCTTTCTTTTCTTCTTCCTAATCCAGAAGTAGATACTGAAACAGCTCCTACTAATCCTTCTAAATTACCTAAAATAATGTCACATATCTTTTTTACATTTGTTGTTGGAGGCTTTATTGCGTCTCCTGGATAAAATGTATCGTCAACTTTATGCGGTTCAAAACACATCATATCTACTAAACTTCCAAATTTTAAATTAAAACTCTGTTTTACTCCTCCTACTACGTCTACTCCTTGTTTATCAATACTTGCTAGCATTGAATATGAAGGTATATCTAAGTCTCTGTACTGTTGTTCCGTCAACTTAAGGTTGTGGTCTTGAAATGCCACTAATAATTCATTTTTTTCATTTTAAAATATATATCTAATTGTTTTTGGATTAAATAATCTAGAATATTCTTCTTTAAATATTCCTATCGCTTTTCTTTTCAATTTTAATGGGTACCTCATAACTCCTGAAGTATTTTTAACTTCATTAGAATAACTCATCATTTCTTTTGCTTCGCCAGTAGCTTTATCCATTTGAAAAGGATGATTTGTTAAAAATATTACTTCACATTTGTTCTCACCTGCAATATCATTAACCATATTAAACAGCTCTTTGTATTTATTCTTAAAATCTTTAAAAAGAATAACAGGAGAATAATTAATATGAACTTCCCAACCTAATTTTTTCAATCTATTTATATCATTTATTCTCGACTCTATGCTTTGCATTTTTGGTTCAAGAATATTTGAATAAGATTGAGGCATTAGACTAACTCTAACTCTAGGTTTTTTATTAAAATGATTTACATCAAGCTTTAATAAGCCTGGATACTTTGTAGCCATTGTACTGTTTATCTCTGAATGATCGTCATACATCTTAAGGTAATCTATAAGAGGTATTATGCAATGTTTTTGCATAAGAACTAAATCAGTATTACAAGCAATATCAACCATTTTATAAACTGGATCTTGTTGGTCCGAAACTTTAACATAATTCTTAGCCCATTCATAAACAGAAGCAACTATTTCAAGAACATTTGAATTAACAAATACTCTATGACCATTGTATCTCGACATATAACAATAAGTATCAACGCATCCTCCAAAACATCCGTAGATTAAATTAGGGGCAATTGCATTAGCACTATTATTGTTAGGCTTAGTTACTAAACTTTTAGTTATCTGATACTTAATCATTCAAAAATACAAATTTAATTTGATCTTTGTCAATTTTTTGATCTAGATACACGCCATCTTCTTCACATTCTTCGCCGTCTTTGTCTTCATACCCTACTAAATATGTTTCTGTACTGCTAAATATTTTTTCAGAGTCTTCAAAAGGCACTACTAAATCCTCAAAACCTAATCTTGCAAATACTTTGTCTGTTTTTCTCATTTATTAAATATTGTTATAACGTTATTTTCTAAAGAATAACCGGTTGCCCATCCTCTCATAATTAAGTTAGGCTGCGTTTTATTCCATTTTGTTTCACTAGGAACATCACAAACAATATTGCTTACAACTTGACAACTTTCATTGCTAAAGTGAAAACTCATTTTTTTCTTTTGTTTGTAATAATGGTAGAAGAACCTTTTTTGTCCTTTTTTTTTAATTAACATACTAAAATAATTTTAAATTAATAATTAGATAATATAATAGGGCTTTTACACCCTATTATTTATCGTTATTTATTTGATTTCACAAGCACCACCGGCACATGCTACAATCTCCGAAAAGGTTGTTTCGTCAAATTTTTCCAATACTTTGGTTAAATCGATATCTATTACAGATAACTTATCCATCATATCTTCATAAACTTCTTTAGAACAATCTTCAAATGGTGTTTGCTTGTAAGTACCTCCATCTTCAGGCATTACTGCTAAACCATTATAATAATCTCTATTGTCCCACATCCATTTTCCTACTACATCCCATTCATCAGGTTTAACACTAACTGTACAAGAAACATTATGACTGTTTTCACCAGTAAAATGTCCAGGAGTTACCCATTCTTTAGTAATTTTCTTCACTCTTTCAAGTAAGTCTAAAGCGGATTCCTGTCTAGTAGTAGCTCCTTCTGGTGCTTTTTGAGGCATTGATAGAACTGCTTGTCCTTTTGGGTCAAAGAATTCATCTTCAATAAAATCAGCTGGTAAAACAGCCTCTAAATACTTATATAAAGATTCATTCTTACCTAACCTCATTCTTCTAATGTAATAATCAGCATGCCAAGCATGAATTCCTGAAGAAGAACCTACAACTAACGATGTTGTTCCTGCAGGTTTAACCGCTGTAATTCTAGCAGCATTATTAACTCCAATAAGATCTGATATAAATCTGTTTGAAACATTAGAGCATTCTGCAGCCACTTCAAAAGACAAACCTAAAGCAGTCTTAGAAGCTATACCAGTCATTGAAACTCCTAATAACGCATCTTCTTCTGTGGTTTCTTTCCAAATTTCTCTAAGATAGTGAAAATCAGTATAACCTGCTTGTAAAGTTCCTATAAATGCAGCTGCAATAGATCTTTCATTAAAATCTTCTTGATCTACAACAGTAGCCATGTTTATTTCAGTTAAATTACAAAACTGATTAGGTTTTAACCCTATTTCACAACATGGATTAGTTCCCCAAGTCTTGTTATTAGTAAAATAAACACCTGGTTCTCCAGCGCCTGAAGCTTCTATTCTTTTCCAGATAGAGTTAAATTCTTCTTCAGTAATAGTATGTCTTTCTAATACTGCAGAATTATTTGCTCTACCTAATTCAGGCATTGTTTCCCACCATGAGCCACTTTTACAATTAAGCATTGCGTCAGAACCTTTATCAAATAAAGATATCATTGCTGCTCGTCTTATTCCTCCTGCTAATACTGCATCAGCAATAAAACACATTATTCTATGGCATTCAATGTCATTCAGCTTTTCTCCATCATTCTTTTCACGAAGTATAGCTTCAATTTTAACTAAACATATTCTTAAAGGTTCTGGTCCTGGAGCTTTACCTCCTGCTGTTACCAATAGAGCTCCTTTTTCTCTTATGTCAGATAAATCAAAATTTATATGAGTCTTCGATGTATTAGTATAAGATTTCATTAAAATCTTAATTGCATCTGCCCATCCTATAATTGAATCTTGAACTAAATATTTACTAGTTCTTTTGTATTTAGGTTTAGATATTGCTGAAATTTTATCAATATTAAAACTTTGTACACTATAACCTACTCCTGTTCCTCCTAATAATAAAAACATTGCCTCACTAAAAGAATGTATATTATCTACTGGCATAAATGCGCAATTATACATTCTTGCATTATTCATTTCAATAGCTCTACCACCAAATTGAAGAGATCTCATTGAAGGTAATACTTTTTTAGTAAGAACAAAATCATTATAAACTTCATCTATTTTTTTAGACAGTCCAGCTACATGCACATATTTCTTTTTATGCATTTCTTTGTTTCTATCTAAAATTTCAGTCCATGATTCTCTTCTATTTTCTTCCTTAAGGAACTTAGCATACTTATTGTGTACGGTAATGTCACTTAATAATTCTTTGTCTTTATTCATTCACTAAAATAGTTTTATCCATACTCCAGCATTTTTTTTATTTACTGAGTATAGCGGTTTATTTCTAATTTTACCCTCAACTGGCAATTTGCCGTCAATTGTCATTGGAATAGGAAAAACAAATTTAACATTATCGTCTTCAATAAAGTCATGAGCTGTCAACAAGTCTTGGACTAACTCTACACTATTACTAAAATCGAACAGCCTTTTACTGTTCCTTACTTGATGATATCCAATTAATATTGGATCATCTTTTCCCTCTTTCATTCTTTTAAACTTTTCTCTAAAAGCTTCAAATTGATTAGGTCTTAAAGGATCTTTGTATCCTTTAATTTCTTTTTTCCTAGAATTAAAATGTTGAATACCTAGACTTCTAATGAATTTAGACACTGTTGGGGAATGAAATATTCCCCTAGATGTCTTAACTTTAGAGTTTTTTAATGAAGGAATGTTTCCTGGGATAAAAATCATATCCGCAGGAATTACAGGAAAACCTTCTTTTCTTTTTTTTAACTCCATATTATTTATTTATTTACTTTTTACAATAATCAAATTTACTTGTACCACTATTGTAGGCAACACACTGACTGTTGTTTTTATAAGTAGGAAATGAAGAATTATCTCCATTACTATCAAACTTAGTTCCACCTATACCAATCCAAAACGCTTGCTTAGTATATTTATTGCATCTGTCATATCCATCAGTAATTATAACAGAATTGTTTCCGTTACTGTTAACTTTCTCTATAACTCTGTTAAAATCGGTTCCTCCGGACTTAGAAAAACTAAGTATTGTAACTTCATTAACATTTTTTATCTCATAAAGAACAGTGTCAAAGAAATACAAATTCTCAATCATTCCCATTCTATGTAAAGTCATTGCTATACCTTTTGCAAGATCAATCATTCTCATGTTTTTACCTTCAAATTGTCTAGATGAATCCATAGAACCTGAACAATCAAGATACAAGTCTATTTTACCTTTATAGATTCTAGTTTCATTTCCTACGCTCATTAATTCAGCGTTTTTAAATATAGGATGTAAAAACTCTAGCCCAAAAAGATCTTCACATTCTTCACAATCAAATAAAGACTCTTCCACTCTTTTAAATTTAGTAGAAAAGTAATTCATAGACTCGTTAAGAATTTTCTCTAAAACTTTCTTGATACTTGTTTTACTAATAGATACAGCTTTTAACCTTTCTTTTAGCTCTTCTATTTTTTCAAGAAATTCAGGATCACTATTCATTAAGTCTTTCATCGCTTCTTTGCCTAACTGATCTTCAAGATCTTTAATCTTTTCATCAGCATATTTTTTAGCATTTTCTATATTTTGTTTTCCGCTTTCTAAAGCTTCATCAACAATATCTTCTATGCTTTTACGATTACTACTACCTGAACCTTTTCCCGCCTGCTTTTGTGGCTTTCCTTTTCCTTCCCCATCAGATTCACCTTCTTTATCTGATTCACCTTCTGACTTTGAATCACCTTTATCGTCTCCAGATGTGTCTCCAGGTTGGTCAAAACCCTTTGAAGGCTTGTCACCTTCGCCGTCACCGTCGCCGTCTCCTTTACTGTTTTCTTTATCATCTTCTTCTTTAACTTTGTCTTCAACATACTGTAAAGCTTCTGCAAGCTCTCTAGTAAGTATTTGAGTATAAAGAGGAGAATCAACAGTAACAATTTTAGTTAAAGAGTCATACACTTTGTCTAAAATTTTGTGTCTAATTACATTACTTCCTTCACTTGGTCTTCTTTTAATTCCGTTATTAACATACATGCTATAAACGTCATTTATTAAACTTTGTGATAGAGTACAGGGTTTTCCTGTTTTTTCTTGTACATGATTCTTAATTTTTTCAAGTTTAAATTGTTCATGCATTGTAACTCCTGGAATAATTACGTGTTCGTCTTTTCTAAACCCAAAAGTACCTTCTCCTGTATTTTTGTATCTTCCGTATGGATCATAAGAAGGGGCTTTTAAACCCCCACTTTTTGATCCGTCTTTCCTAGAGAAAAGACTCATTATGAATTTAAGATTTTTTCCTCATCATCACTTTTTAAAAAAGGAAGTGTAGCTTCTTCAGCTGTTACTCTTGCTTTCATATCTTCAGCGTCATCAGGTTCAATTAGTTTAGCATTTTCAGCAACTTTAAAAGCTTCATCTAATCTATCATATTGAACATTATACTCTGAATTACTCATACAAGAACCTATTGCGTCAATAATATCATAAATAGCTCTAATTTCAGGAGCAACTAAAACGGCTGCTAAGTCTTTTGCAGTTTTTTTATCAACTAATAATTCAGCAGCTTTTATTAAAGCTTTATTCTGACTGAATCCCCAAACACACATTACGTTTTTAACAAAAACTGGTAAAAAAGATAAAGATCTATCAGACAACTTGTCGTGAGTCTTATCTAAAATCTTTTGCAACTTGTCTTTGTCTAATTTAATTGCGTCAATATCAGCAGGTTCAGGTAAAGATATTTCATGATTTTGTGAAAATTCTTTACCACCTTTTGCATAATATTTAAGCATTTCATTTCTACTAAGTCTACCAACCTCATGTGTAACTAAAAATCTATCCCAAAAAGGAGAGTCTTTCTCATCATCTGGAATTTCATTACATGTTGCAATAAAATTAGTCCAAACACAATCAGTTTGATTAGAACCATTAAATAAGATTTTCTCATTCATTATACCTAATAAACTATTTCTTAATGATGCTGAAGCTTTGTCAATCTCATTAATAACTACAACTTTTGCTGATGTTATTGGTGAATCGATTTTGTATTTATTTGTGGTAGTTAAAGCTTCTAAATCTACATTACCTTTAACTGAATTACTTCTTGTTCCCTCATCTGTTTCTAAAAGAAATAAATCAGTATTATTAAATCCACCTACTGCGCTTTTTGAAAAATCAATTACTGCAGCAGTCTTTGCTACCCCTGGAGGGCCAATTAATAATATAGGCGTATTTAAAGCTTCGCCTAGAGCCATTACTCTAAATGTCTCCTCTTTTTTCATTAAATTTGTTGTAATCGTTCTTTTAATCATGATTTTAATTTTTAATTATTATTTTTTTTTGTTTTTTTAAGGTTTAATAAGTTTACGTCAAAGTATTCAGTAGTATTAGTTTGTTGATTAATTCTTCTTGGAGCAACACCTCCTTCAGTTAATAAAGAATAAGCTAAACCTTTTTTTACACTACCTGTAGAAACACTATTTTGTATAATGTATCCTAATTCTGTTGATCTTGCAAATATATTATTGTTAAAAAATACCATATCTCCTTTACGCAATCCAAACTTATCACAATTGTCTCTTTCTTTTTTTCTTTTAAACATTATTTTAAGTTTAATAAGTTATTAATTAAAGCTCTTGTAACGAGCTTTCCTTTTGATTCCATAAAATCCGATGGATCTTTTAATTGATAACCGTCAGGTATCTCTATTTGAGTAAAACCTGTAGATAATGCAACTCTTTCTCCTGCAATTCTTCCTCTGTTTTCTTTACTATTAAAATCGTTGTCGTACATGACAAAGATATTTTTAAACCTACTTTTTAATTCACTAACTACGCTTTGCTTAGGCTTAACACCTTCACTTTGTAATGAACAAGATGTAATTACTTTAGAAGGAAATAATGATTTTATAACTGCTGCATCTTTTCGGCTGCTAGTTACAATCAATGTTTTTCCTTTTAATGGTAATTGAGTCCAAAGTTCCCAAGTAGAATAATTATTATTATTAATCCACTTTCCGACTCCTTCAACTTCTGGTTGATAAATCTTAAACGTTTGAATTTGATCTTTCTCTTCTACAAAAGCATAAGCTAATGATTTTGCAATAGTACAAAACCCATTAACAAAGAAATGAGATATTGGGTAAATTTTACAATATTCCAATTGAGCCTTGCTCAATCCATATTTCTTTTCCCAATAATTCTTATCTCTAATATTCCAAGGTCGTACTGTCACACTTATCCTAAATTTCTTTCTAATTAAATTCTTCTTACTTTTTACTTGTTTTACTACCTCACGCTTCTTTGGGGGAGTAGAAAAAGAACCACGGTTTAATTCGTAGTCTGTTAAATTAAAGTCATTAGCAATCTTTGTGAATGTTTCTAACTTCGAACTTAATTGAAATAGTCTCATTACAAAAAGAAAACAATCACCTGACTCACCTGTAGCAAAATCCTTAAAAAATACTTTACCATATTCTTTACTCATAAATAAACTAAAAGAAGGATTAACGTCTTCTCTAAAAGGACTACTTATAGGTTTTCTTGGTATTATTCCTAAATACATTTCGAATATATCTATATCTGAAACATGCTTTAATATATCTGAAGAATTTGGTAATTTTTTAACTTTTCTTGCTTTTCCAAATGCCATAAGTATATTTTATTAAATTAGATAAAAAGAGGACGTATGTATTAAATACGCCCTCTGTTAATAGTGTTATTAAGTACTACTTAAATATTATACTTGAAGATCATCTTCACCACCTTCTAACCAAGCTCCACCGTCACCTTCTGCTTCTGGTTCATCAGATGTAGCAAAAATATCAGTTTGACTAGTGTTTTCGTCAGAGATTACTGTCTTCTCTAGAGTATGTTCTTGTAATAATAAAGAATCTCCTCCAAAATCTACATTTCCTAAAGCTCCATTAGCCTTAGCAGAATCTAAATCTTTTAAAGCATATTTGTATTTAGCAGCTTTCTTACTAGAAAGAACAAATTGTCTAAAAGTAGTTCTATTTAAAGTTGTTTGACGTAATTTACCTTCTGTATTAGTCTTAACACCTAAAAGAACTCCAATCTTGTTGTTAGTACTTCCTACTATTTTTCTCAACAAGTCAACGTTACCGTTGTTAATCATTTTCTTCCACTCTGTATCGTCAATTTTAGCATAAGCATCACTTACATCACTAACTTTACTTAAATCGTAAGGTAAGTTCAAAAAGTTTACCAAGAAAGAAATTAATTCAACTTCTCCTCTTCTTGCTATCTTTACTCCGTCAGCATTATACCACTGAAGATTGTCAGGTAAAATTTGCTCATCAACAGCATCTTTTTCTAACCAAATGTCAGCACCAAAAGAATTAATACACTTAAATTTTCCAGTAGTAGACCTGTGGTGTGTATCAGAAACGTAAAACTGAAGTTTAGTCGTTATAGACTCATCTTCATTAGCTAAGAAAAAATCTAATCTAATTTGTTTAACTTTTCTTTTTCCATCAGTGTCTTCAACTTCTACTTCACCAATATAATCTGGTGTAAAGTTAATTTCACGTCCATACATTTCTTCCATTTCTTCTTTAGATGGATTTAATGCAACTACTTTAAAGTTTTCAACTCCAGTATATAATTTTATCTCTGCTCCTTCTGTTATTTCTACTTCTTTACCGAATGCACTCATATTTTATAATTTGTTTTTTAAAAGATTTTAACAAAGGTAATCTTTTATAACCTTACAATTTAACTATTTTATTAATTTTTACATTAAATCCGAATTGGATTCTTTTCTTGAAAAAGAAACATGCTCTTCTCTAGCCTCAACAACTTCTTCTTCAACTACTTCTGTGTTAAAAATTGGAGAATCCGCTTCAGCTCTAGTAACTTCTTCTTGAGTTCCTTTAACAACTTCTTCTGTATTTAAAACTTCATTGTTATTTTCAATTGAATCACTTAACTCGTCAATACCTGGAGTTTCATTGTTTAAAACTTTAATTGAATCTAAAGAAAAAGCTATAATTCCGTCTGCTTCAAAAGAATTTAATTCAAGCTCTAAATCAGAACTATCGTCCATATCTAAAAACTTAAAAAATTCTTTACACATATGAGAAGAACTAACTCCTTTACCTTTCTCAGTACTGTTTGAAAAAGTTACGTTATTCTTAGATGTAGAGTATGTAACCATCTCTCCTGCATCTCCTTCAATTGTAGCTGCATTAGCTATTAATATTTGACTAGTTTCTTCAACCGGAGCAAACACTAAGTTTTCTACTTCACCAACTAAAAGATTTAAAAAATCACAAGCTTTATTATTAATTAAAATTCTACGAGATTTTCCCGCCTCTTTCTGACCTTCAATAGTAATTACTGCTGTTTCAGGATACTTTGCAACAGATAAATTTCTTGCTGCTACTTCTACTAATCTTTTTTTTCCAAATATGATGTTCATAATTTACTTATTTATTTAATTATTTTTACTAAAAAGAGAGGGCTTTCACCTCTCTGTGCTTATATTTTAAATTTGTAATAATTCTAAAGACTACTAGCCTTCTTCGTATTTCTTAATTGATTCAAGAACTAACTTCATGTCATTAGGAATTATTGTTTTTCCAAACATTTCCGCAGGACTTTTAGCCATGTTAGTAGTGTTGTTTTGAGTCATAAATCCGTAAGTAACATCATTACCTTTCTTTTCAACAACAGTTTCTAAAATAGTAACAAACATTCCTTCAGGTTTAACTACATCTTGTACTAACTTTCCTCCTGGAACAGCAAATACAGTTTTGTCAACACCATTAAAGCTTTTAACTTCTGTGTGAGCCATTACTACAACAGTTAAATCATCTCTAAGTCCATCAATACATTTCAATGTCTTGTAAACATTGTCACCCATCTCCGTAAACTTAGCGTAACCTACAGTCTTAGCTTTGTCCATGAATTCACCAATCATTGCGTAAGTAATAGTATCAATAACAACAGTTTTGATTTCTCTTCTACTTTTACTAACATAACTTAATGCAGACTTAATCTTTTCCCAATTAGTAGTTTTAATAAAATTACAAATCTTAGCGTCAAATTTCCCTGTTGCAGGATCCTTGTCTATGTAATTTTTTTTCCAACCTCTAAAAGGTAAAGACTTTTCATCTGGACATATAATGAAAGTCTCGTCAGGTGGTAGGTTTATTAATGAAAATGTTTTACCTGTACCACTATTTCCTGTTACTAAAATTTTATTTGCCATCTTTATCTTCTTTTATTTGTTTACTTATATCGCTTAATACAAAATTACTTACTAGAAAAGACATTTCTCTTTTTGAAAAATGTTTTTCAACAGATTGTGAAATCATTCCTA